>QNDS01000134.1 GCA_003644925.1 Candidatus Fermentibacterota bacterium | reverse complement strand
GCACTTACGTGACCGGTTTGAATGAAGAAGACGGATGCGTGCTGTGCCGGATCGGCGGGGAGCCTGAAAAAGACAGGGAGAATTTCGTACTGTTCCGCAGTGGGAGCTTTTTCGTTGTACTGAACAGATACCCTTACATCAACGGTCATCTGATGATCGTACCTGTGAGGCATGTCTGTGATCTGTCCGGACTTGACAGCCCGGAGCTTGATACATTGATCAGGCTTGTTGTGAAGTGCGAAAATGCACTGGCTGAAGGTATGAACTGCATGGGAATGAACGGAGGGTGGAACCTGGGAGGTTGTGCTGGAGCCGGAATTGAGGGGCATATTCATATTCATCTGCTTCCAAGGTGGTCCGGCGACACGAATTTCATGACCACAACAGGTGAAACAAGAGTCATGTCGGCTTCATTGGAAAGCAGTTACGAGAGACTCAAGCCCTTTTTTGCCCTGGAGGTTGATCAGTAATGGCTGCAGGCAGAGGTTTTCCATGGAGATGGGTGATAGCAGGGCTGGCAATCACCGTTATAGTCCTGACAGTGTTCATCCCTCCCCCCGGAACAGCTCGGGAACCGGAAAGTACAGATAATATCACCGAAACGGACATTGTGGAGGAGAGTGAGCCGCCGGAAGAGGCCAGTATCCCTGATTCGATCCGGGTTCTGGTTCTTAACGGTACATTAATTGATGGACTGGCTACTCGAACCCAGCGTCAACTGCTGGGATCCTCCTCCGATTCAACGGTAATCCTCGCTCCTTTTGATCCTTCGGATACCGACATGAAACCGTACGAAGAGACTATCATCATATCCCATCTTGCGGATGTTTCGGCGGCAAAGGTGATAGCTGATATCCTTGGAAGACAGGAAGACTGTATTGTCTGGGAGGTTCCTCCGCACGATGCTTCCGTTTTCGTGGATGTGACAGTCTGTATCGGCAGGGATATCGCGGATATGATACCAGCCATTGAATAAATCCAATGAGGATTATGGAGGTGTTTTTTGTCAAGAGATATTCTTGATATTTTTGTAGAAGCTATCCGTCAGCGTCACGGTTACAGGGTTGTCGCCCTGGATATGAGTGATGTCCCCCTTACGATGGAGGCTTTCCTTGTGGCTACCGCCGAGAATCGGATTCAGGCCAGAGCTGTTGCCGATAACGTAATGGAAATCGCAGGCAGGAATGGATTTCGAAAGCATCATATAGAAGGTTACGATGAGGGCAGCTGGATCCTCATAGATTACATTGATCTTGTTGTTCATATTTTCCTTCCGGGAACCAGAGAGTATTACAACCTTGAAATGCTCTGGAGCGATGTCCCAAGTATTGAATACGATGATATGGAGGATCCGCCGGATGATGACCCCAGCCATTCTGAGGGATGAACTTGAGAATGCTCTGGGATCTTCCGTCCGAAGCATCTGGGGCGATAGAATACCCGATGAATTTCGCGCAGTTGTATCCGGGTCGAAAAATCTGGAATTCGGAGATATTTCCTGCCAGGCTGCGATGAGGCTGGCTGGGATACTGAAGGATAATCCCCATTCAATTGCGGGAAGAATTACCGAAGCCCTGACTGACAGTGTTGAGTGGATTTCATCCATCAGCATCGACGGTCCGGGGTTTATCAATTTCAGATTTTCGGATGATTATCTTGCTTCCACTGCCTTCAATCTTGCTGCCTGCGGATTACAGTCCTTTCTGCCGGATAAAGGTGCCGGAAGAGAAGTACTGATTGAGTTCGTAAGCTCCAACCCAACAGGACCATTGACCGTTGGTCACTGCAGGCAGGCTGTTCTGGGAGAAACCATCAGCAGCCTCCTTTGCGCTTCGGGATGGAAGGTCAGCCGTGAGTATTATTTCAACGATACTGGAAGGCAGATGAACCTTCTCGGGGAATCGCTTTGCGCAAGATACCTGTCCGCCCCCGGCTGTGATGCTGTGATACCGGAAGACGGTTATCACGGAAGCTACATTATTGAGTGGGCTTCCGATCTGCGGGCGGAGCATGGAGCCGGATTGACGTGGAAGAGTGATCGGGACACCTTTATACGCTTTGCCGAAGACAAGGCTATGAAGATGATAATGTCGGACCTTTCCCTCCTCGGTATAGAATTCGACAGGTTTTTCGCCGAGAGCGAGCTGATACCTGATGCTGTAACTGATGCAATTGAAAAGCTGTCCAGGATTACAGTTGATGGAAAGAGCCTTGTCTACAAGGATGAGGCAGGGAAACTCTGGTTGCGGTTCACGGCTCTTGGCCGACCGAAGGACAGAGTGATTATCCGGGATAATGGTACGTACACATACAGGATGCCCGATATCGCCTACCATCTCGACAAGTTTTCAAGGAACTATGACCTGATGGTGGATATTTTCGGAGCGGATCACCTTGATACAAGCCGCGATGTTACGGCAGCCCTGGAATCCCTTCTTGGCAGAGAGAGAGTTTCAGACAGATTGAAGGTTATCATCCACCAGTTTGTTACCCTCGTTAAAGATGGTAGAAAAATAAAGATGTCGACCAGATCCGGAGAATTCGTAACACTCAGAGAACTCATCAGCGATGTCGGTTCATCCGATGTTACGAAGTACCTTTTCCTGACCAGAAGAGCGGAAGCCCACATGGACTTCGATCTTGACCTCGCAAGGATGCAGTCCAGCGAAAACCCGGTTTTTTACGTTCAGTACGCCCATGCAAGAATAGCAGGCATACTTCGTGCAGCCGGGGAAGCTGGCATTAACTCTCCTCCGGAGTTCTCAGGTGATATATCCTCCCTCCTTTCCGGGGAGTATGAACGGGAGTTGATGCGCCTTCTCGAATCCGTGCCTGTTCAGGTTGCCGCAGCTGCAGATGAAATGGAACCCCACAGGCTTACGGAGATCCTTGCGGATCTGGCAACCGGTTTCCACAGGTTCTATCAGCACGTACTAGTAGTTGACAGTGACAACAGGGATGTCTCAGAAGCCCGCCTGGTGCTCTGCAGGGCATGCAGACGCTGTATCAGTGATCTCCTGGGAATACTTGGAGTGGATGCTCCGGACACAATGTAGATTCAGTAATTAATATAGACAGGACGGGTTTAATATGGCACTTCTGGTAGTTGGTTCCGTTGCTCTGGATACAATTACGACTCCTGCTGGAAAGGTGGAGGAGACTCTGGGTGGTTCCGCTATCTATTTCTCACTTGGAGCCGGATGCTTTGATGTAGTCAGGATAGTGGGAGTTGTAGGACCGGATTTTCCAGTATCCGAGAAAAGATTTCTTGCTGAACGCAGAATAGATGTAAGAGGACTGACCACGGGTCAGGGTCCCACATTCCGCTGGGAAGGTGCTTACGGTCCCAATTTCGGAGATGCAAGAACGATAAGAACTGAGCTTGGCGTATTCGCTAGTTTTGAACCGAAACTTCCGGAAGATTATGTACACACTCCGTGTATTTTCCTTGCCAACATAGATCCTGTGCTGCAGCTCCAGGTGTTACAGCAGGTTCGCAACCCCCGCTGGATAGCTGTTGATACCATGAATCTCTGGATAGATCAGCAGAGGGACAAGGTTCTTGAAGTTTTCAGCAAGGTTGATATTGTATTTGTCAATGCTACCGAATCGATGCAGATATCCCGCAAAAGTAATCTCTTTGATGCAGCCCAGTTTATAATCAGCAGCGGACCACGCTACGCTGTTATTAAAATGGGCGCAGCAGGCGCAGTGATATTCGGAGGGAACGAACCCTTTGTTCTGCCGGCTTATCCGCTGAAAAAAGTAATCGACCCGACCGGAGCGGGGGATACATTCGCTTCGGGTATGCTTGGATACCTTGCCGGCAGTGACAGTGACCTGAACTTCGAGAGTATGAAGAAGGGGCTGGCATACGGATCTGTAAATGCCAGCTACGCCTGCAGCGGTTTTGGTGTGGAGAAACTCCGGGAATTGACCCGCGATGATATAGATTCAAGAATGGAGTACTACCTCTCTACAAATCAGCTGGGAGAATACAGAATATGAAACCTGTTGATTACAGGAGCAGCGGAGTAGATATCCAGGAGGGAGAGAAGGCTGTATCCCTCATGAAAGCTAAGGTTAGGAAGACATTCACGAAGAATGTCCTTTCAGATCTGGGGCACTTCGGGGGACTTTTCAGAGCTGATTTCAGTCACATGAAGGAACCTGTCCTTGTAGCCAGTACGGACGGTGTCGGCACAAAACTCAAAGTTGCCTCTATGGTGGGGAGTTACGGGACAGTCGGCAGTGATCTTGTTAACCACTGCGTGAATGATATTCTGGTTCAGGGAGCATCGCCGCTTTTCTTCATGGATTACATTGCCTGCGGCAGGCTCGATGCGTTAACCGCTGCGGATATAGTATCCGGACTTGCCTCCGCCTGCAGCGGGAATGGCTGTGTACTTCTCGGAGGAGAAACAGCGGAAATGCCCGGTTTTTACGGTGAAGGCGACTACGATGTAGCGGGGACCATTGTAGGGCTGGTGGAGAAGGAGATGATAATCGACGGTTCGGACATCCATCCTGGCATGATCGTTATCGGCCTTCCATCGAACGGGCTTCATACGAACGGTTACTCCCTCGCCAGAAAAGTTATCTTTGAAACAGCGGGGCTGTCCCCTTCAGACAATCATCCTCTTCTCGGAAACAGATCAGTCGGGGATGCTCTGCTTGCCGTTCACAAAAGCTATTTAAGAGCTCTCCAGCCGCTGCTGATAGAGAAGCTTGTAAAAGGTATTGCCCACATTACCGGAGGCGGCATTCCGGGGAACCTGCCGAGGATACTACCCGCGGGCTGCAGCGCCATTATCAGACCGCAATGGAAAATACCCGCGATATTCGAGCTCATTCGCGAATCGGGGCATGTGGACATCTCCGAGATGAGAAAAGCGTTCAATATGGGAGCGGGTATGCTTCTTATAGTGGATGAAGGTGATCTGGATCGTGCAATGGAGCTTTTGAAAATAGCAGGGGAAGAGCCCTTTACAGCCGGGGAGATAATCCGCGGCGAGGGGATAGTGTTCGAAGATTGATCTCCGGATTATCGGGATGATTTGAGGTTGGATATGTACAGAGATCTGGTGGAAAAACTCGCTCAGAAGAACGATTCTAGAATACTTCTGGCTGTAATTGACGGGCTGGGAGATATATCGATTGAGGAACTCGGTGGAAGAACGCCGCTGGAAGCGGCGAAAACTCCAGAGATGGACAGGCTGGCGATAGGAGGAGCACTCGGTCTTCATATTCCCATAGCGAGGGGCATTACCCCCGGAAGCGGACCTGCACATCTTGGGTTGTTCGGGTACGATCCAGTCAGGTATCAGGTCGGCAGAGGAGTGCTTGCGGCATTGGGAGTTGGTTTTAAACTGCAGCACGGTGATCTTGCAGCCAGGATAAATTTTTGCACACTTGATGATTCGGGAGTCGTAACCGACAGAAGAGCTGGCAGAATATCAACTGAAAAGTGCGTAGAGCTTGTCGAAATGCTGACAGACGTACAGATCGATGGTGTTGAAACATTCGTGATCCCTGTCAAACAGCACAGGGCATGTGTCGTGTTCCGGGGCAACGGCCTTATCGATGATATCGAGGATACCGACCCTGGCCTTGTGGGTCACAAGCCTGTCCCGGTGACCGGTTCGGGTAAATCCTACAGGGTCGTCAGGGAGTTTCAGGAGAAAGCGGGAGAGATACTTGCGGACCTCGATCCGGCTAATTTCCTGCTTCTGAGGGGGTTTTCTCTTCACAAAGAATTTCCCTCGATTGAGGAACGGTACGGTCTGCGCGCCGCCGCAGTGGCGCTGTATCCCATGTACAGGGGTGTTGCCGGGCTTGTTGGCATGGACATAATAAAATGTTCCCCGGAAGATATTACCGGGCAGAACAGGGCTGCTAAGAAAGCACTCTCGGGCGGTCACAATTTCATTTTTCTTCATCATAAACCCGCTGACAGCGCTGGTGAGGATGGAAATGTTCAGGCGAAGATAAGAGCCATAGAGGAATTTGACAGGGCATTACCCGCATTCATTGATCTCGGTTTTGATGTGATCTGTATAACCGGAGATCACAGTACTCCCTGCCCGATGAAACTCCACAGCTGGCATCCGGTCCCCGTACTTATCCATGGAGGACCCCAGAGATCGGGTTACAGCTCTGAGTTCTCCGAGAGGCAGGCCTGCACAGGAGCGCTTGGTTCGTTCCTGTCAACCGATATTCTTCCCCTTCTTCTGGCAGCTGCAGGGAAACTGGCTAAATTCGGCGCCTGATATGAAGGTTACCGGCGCCCTTGTTGCACTGTCAGGAGGGGTGGATTCCTCCTATGCGCTTAACCTGTGTATTCAGCGATTCAATCATGTAAGAGCAGGATACGTTGATACCGCAGGTCGCGGTATTCCCCCTGAAGTTGTAAACACCGCAGATGCAGCCGGAGTGGAACTTGTTATCGTAAACGCTGTTGAGAGATTCCGGCGTGAAGTCATCCTCTGGTCCGAGCAGATGCTGTCAAAAGGACTGACTCCAAACCCCTGCGCCAGGTGCAACGCAAGAGTCAAACTTCTTTCCCTGCATGAGATACTGAAGCCTTCTGAGAAGCTTGTCACAGGTCATTATGTCCTGAAGGAAGGAGATATTATCAAACGCGGTTCTGATGCAAACAAAGATCAGAGCTATTTCCTTTCTCTTGTAGAGGGTGATATACTGAGAGACTGCATTTTCCCTCTGGGAGATATGCTGAAAGAAGATGTCCGCAGAGAGGCGCTGCGTTTGAATATCCCTTTTCAGAGAAAGGAGAGTATGGACCTCTGTTTCAATCTTTCATCCGGGAAGGGAAAACCTGGAAGTGTGCTGGATACCTCCGGAAAGCAAATCGGCAGACATGACGGAACAGGGAATTACACCATCGGTCAGAGGAAGGGACTTGGAGCCTATGGAATTAAGATGTATGTGGTTGCTGTTAATATCTCTGACGGAACTGTCACAATAGGCGGAAGGAAGGATCTCCTTGTAGCGGGATGCACCGTTGTCGATATGAACTGGTTCGCGAAACCGGCAGTTTTTCCCTCTGAAGCTCTTGTACAGATCAGATACAGGAGAAAACCCGTACCGGCTATCCTTGAAAACAGAGACGGCAACCTGCATATTGAATTCATCAGTCCCGAAGAAGCTGTTGCACCGGGGCAGGTCTGCGCTGTATATCTGAACACTTCGTTAACCGGAGGAGGAATAATCTCCTCAACAGAACAGCCTGATTGGAAAAGCAATGCAGAATGAATATATCAGTGAGATAATAAGACTGAAGGACGAGAAAGACGCAGTGATCCTTGCCCACAGTTACCAGCCGCCGGAAATACAGGATATCGCCGATCATGTAGGAGATTCCCTGGAGCTCAGCAGGATAGCGGCATCAACCGGATGCAGGGTGATCGTCTTCTGCGGTGTTAAATTCATGGCTGAAACAGCGCATATACTCTCCCCTGACAAAACTGTCATTCTTCCTGAGCCTGATGCCGGATGCCCGCTCGCCGACTGTATTGAGGTGCCCGCCCTCAAGTCCATGCAGGAGCTGTATCCAGATGCCCTGACAGTCCTGTACGTCAATTCCCCGGCCGATGTGAAAGCGGAAAGTTACGCCTGCTGTACATCCGCTAATGCTCTTGCTGTTGTTGAAAGCGCGCCATCTGATGAAATAATATTTGCTCCGGATAGGAACCTTGGATCTTTCATTTCAAGAAAATCGGATAAAACCATCCATATCTGGAACGGAGCCTGCAGAAGCCATGCCATCG
>QNDS01000133.1 GCA_003644925.1 Candidatus Fermentibacterota bacterium | reverse complement strand
TCATCGGAAGCAAGGTTTCTCCAGATATAGAGCTCCCATTCGTGAGCTAAAGCGTCATCATGCTTCTCCCCGATGAACACTACGGGAACTTCTTGAAGCATACTTATCATCTCCGAGGAGGATACGGTTTCTTCTCCGTGATGAATTATCCCCTGGGGAAATGTAAGCACGAGCATTGCAGTAAATAAAATTCCCATAGTCCACTTCCTTTTTTAAGAGTATTTATCAATTTGATGAAAACATGCGCAAACCGGCCTTCTCGGGCAAGCCTGCGCAGCCCTGATGCTCAGTTGGATAGAGCGTGGTTTACTGAACAAAAGTCACTAGTTCGAATCCCATTCGGGGTACTAAATTTCTAAGAGTGCCCACTACAGGGTACTATAGAATTAGATGCGTCCACCCCGGTCGACGGCGAATCATTCAAAACTCCAAATTCACATCGTTCGTATTGACACAGGGATGGGATACCCGTAATGATAATTTTAGTGTAGACAATTGCTTGATGAAAGGGTTAATATGCATTTATTCCTATTACTGGTGAAAATTCTTCCTGGGATTGTCGGATTGCTTCCTTCTATGAGCGGTTCCATAGTTTCTTGGGGAGGGGATTTCAATGATGACCAGTTCAGTTTGCGCGAACCCAATGAGGGCTTCATTGATATTGATGGAGGATTTACTTTTTACGTTAGTCTCAAGGAAGATGGTTCTATCATTGAGTGGGGTGCTTACTATGGTTATTCGAATCCCGCTCCTACTTACTATCATGATTCAGACTTTATAGACATTGCTGTTGGACATACTCATATCCTTGGGTTAAGACTTGATGGTTCAATTGTTGCATGGAATGCTCAGGGGGGAGGAGTGAGTGATGTACCTGAGCCTAATGAGAGTTTCGTTGGAATTGATGCTGCATCTCACTACAACCTCGCGCTGAAGGCTGATGGCTCAATCGTTGCATGGTGGGTAGATGACGGATCTGACTTTGATTATGGGCAAGTATCAGACGTACCTTCTGAATCATGTTTCGTTGCGGTGGCAGCAGGTGGGTCACATGGCCTCGGCTTAAGGGAAGACGGTTCCATCGCTGCTTGGGGTAGTAACCGGAATGGTCAATGCGATGTACCGGAGCCTAATACGAGCTTTATTGCTGTGGCAGCTGGTGCAGGGCACAGCCTTGGGTTGAAAGAAGATGGATCAATAGTCGCTTGGGGCGCTGATACTTCAGCTTGCACGGTACCAAAACCTAATAGGAACTTTATAGCAGTGGCAGCTGGTGCAATGCACAGCCTTGGGTTGAAAGAAGATGGATCAATAGTCGCTTGGGGTGCTAATAATGTAGGTCAATGTGACATACCTGACCCTAATGATGGTTTCGTGGCTATCGCAGCTGGAGAGTTTCATTGTCTGGGAATAAGACAAACACAATAAATTTGCTGATACTTCAATTCTATTTCTTTATATAGAAAGGGATTCCAGTCTTCCCAGATCAATATAGGATTGGATTCATTTAGCATTAAATTACTTATTCCTCTTAAATACAGCAGAGTACAAAATCTCTAAGTTTAGAACTCATTCCCAAGACTGGTGAAAGTTCTAAGAGTGTCCACTACGGGGTACCAAATAGAAAGCACCGCAGCACCGGAACCACTTTGACATTTATCATACCCTAAAATAATAATATAAGATGCTAAAATATTTTCTGATTCTCCAACTTCTGATTTCAGTTCCGGTTTTCTGTGGTGAGTTGCGATTCGGACCTAGACTAGGTTTACTTATGCCAGACAGAATCAACGATTCACGCACTAATCCCGGTACAGGATTGTACTGGGGCATTGCTGTTGAATATGCATTTACCCCCTTATTTGCTGTAGATTTTACAACTGGTGCAGCTCTCGGAATGGGTGAACCGAGAGGGATTCCTAATCCCTGCCTTCCGAGTTTTTCGAATGAAGATGCTGATTATTATGCAACTAACCTGACTTTATCTGTTAATCCTGCTGCACTCAGCCTTGCTGCCGGTATCGCTTACTATTACATCAGAATGGACTGGGATCAGACTCTGATCGGGGAGAACACTGAATGGAAAACAATCGAGCTGAACAAGCTAGGATATTGTTTCTCATTTGAATTGAACCCATCAGAAATGTCAGTATAGATTTTACCTTCAATTATCCCGATCTCGAACATATCTGGGGTGTTTTAAGCATCACGACGATGCCTTTCAAGTTTTGAGTTCAAAGTATCGTTAGTGTTATTCAGTTGGTTCTTCGAGTTTCTGACTGATAAATTTCAGGGATTAAGCATGGAAGCTGCATCAGCTGCTTCTCGTTAAAACGGACTTGGCTTGCACACTTATCTATAAGTACTCAGGTTTTGCATTTTTAACTCAGACTTCAGCAACGGTGAAAGTTCTAAGAGTGTCCACTACATGGTACCACCCGGGACTTATGCAGGTCGCACACCGTTTTGTACTACATATAACCATGATGCAACCTTGCATGTTCCCATATTGAGTAGCATTATTTCCATTATGGGAAGGACAGTCAGATGTCATATGTAAGGGATGTGCTCACAGGCTTTGTTTCCGTGGATCTCAGGAGGGATCAGCGCAGTATTTTTGATCATCTTGTTGAAAAATGGGAGGCCGGAGAAAACAGGGAAGAGCTCGAAGCCGGTTTCCGTGAACTGATATTCGACAATGATCCTCGTCTTAAATCAGCTGCGGTGGAGTTTTTCAGCGGAAGAAATACAGATGACAGCGGTTTGATGCTGAAAGCCCTGCAGGCCTATCCTGAAGAATTCCGGGATGTGAAAAGACGTTGGTACTCCGGTGAAACTACTTTGCTGTGCCTCCTCCTGATGTCTGCAGCGAAGCAGGCAGCACTGGATTCCTCCGTCATCGTCATATTCAGAAAGGAAGTTTTCGACCCGATCTGTAAAACCTATGCTTTGCAGGGTCTGATGAGACATGACACCAGCTGGTTGACCGAAAACGTCAGTGAGATTGTAAAAGGTGATGCTGAGGTTCTGCGTGCACTTTTACATGCCGCGAGAATGTTCGGCAGAACACCGGATGCATTTATTTCTCAGTTAACCTCTTCCATGGAAAACAAGGTGCTTACCGAAATACTCAGAGCCGTTTTCGGAGTTTCCTTCTGACACAGGGTTGACTGCAAAATAACCGAATAATAGATTTGTGAAAGTTCGAACTATCACAATATGAACCGGAGATATGATGCCCGGGAAAAAAGTATCAGAAAAAACCATAAGAAGGCTCAGCCACTACGCACGGTGTCTCAGACGGGCCAGAGCTGACGGGATACCGATAGTTACTTCAAAACATCTGTCGGAAAGATGCGGTATTTCATCTGCTGCTGTGAGGAAAGACCTTGCAGTTTTCGGGGAATTCGGGAAGCAGGGATCCGGGTACGGTGTATCGGACCTTCTCGAGAATATCGAAAGAATACTGGGTACCTGTGCACCTCCGGCTGTGATAGTGATCGGAGCGGGGAACATCGGCAGCGCACTTCTGGAATCGGGATTGGCTGGAACCGGCGGATACAGCTACTTAGCCATCTTTGACAATGACCCTGATGTTATCGGTAAGACGATTGCGGGAGTCACCGTTCAGCCGGTTGATGAACTCAGGGAGGTTATCAGCGAACACGGTGATGTTATTGCCATATTAGCAGTCCCTCCGGGTGAGGGGCAGAATGCTGTCAATAATCTGGTTAGCACCGGATGCATTTCCATACTCAGCTTTACACTGGAGCCCCTCGATATTCCCGATGGAGTTGTTCTGCGATACGTTGAGGTGTCCACGGAGCTGGATATACTTACACATTCGATGAAATGCAGGGACCTGTTATGAAACGATTCCCTGCTGTAATGTCTACAGCAGCAGTGCTTCTCTGTATATGGATATTCCTGACTCTCAGTTTCCATCCGCACGAGCTGGTGCTTGGGTTTGCTGTAAGCCTGATAATAGCAGTTGCCACTCATGGCGCTTTTACCGGAAACTGGTTCCGGCTCCTCAAGCCCGCCAGGCTGGCTGCAGGGGTTAATTACGTTTTCTATTTTCTGGGCAAGATGTTTATGGCCAACATTGATGTTCTTCTTCGGGTTCTGCGCCCTGTCGTTCCCGTAAAGCCGGGGATTGTTAGAGCATCGCTCTTGATGAACAGTGAGAGAGCGAGAAACATAGTGGCAAACTCCATTACACTTACGCCCGGCACACTGACAATTGAAATGAACGGAACCGAAATATTCGTACACTGGATAAGCCTTCCCGATGGCGATATACATGAGAAAACGCAGCAAATGGTTGATGGTTTTGCGAACAGGTTGAAGAGGATCTTTGAGTAATACATTCACTTCTGTATTGTTCGCGCTGCTCGGTGGGGGTCTTCTCCTTGCTTTCATACGTCTGCTCAAAGGGCAGCACGGTACGGACAGAGCGGTAGCCCTTGATACGGCAACACTGATTTCAACGAACCTTCTTGTATTTATCGCTTTCCTTGAGGGAAGGTCTATGCTGATCGATGTCGCGCTGGTCTATTCAGTCCTTTCCTTTCTTGGGGTTCTGGCTATCGCCAGGTATCTTGATGGAGGACTAAGGTGACTTTTCTTTCGATAGCCGGACACGTACTGCTGGTATCGGGAGGTTTTATTCTATTTACGAGCGGCCTTGGTATATTGAGAATGCCGGACGTGTGGAACAGGCTTCATGCGGGTACAAAGGCTACAACACTAGGCTCAATTCTGTTCTTAGCAGGGATTGGCTGCCTCGAGCCCACCTGGATTCCAAAGCTATTTCTGATAGTTCTTTTCATAATTCTGACGAACCCCGTTTCAGGTCACGCTCTTGCCAGGGCTGTCCACATGAGACCTGAGGAGAAACCGGATAACCTCCTGGAGGACGATCTGGCGGAATCAGGTTTCGAAGGGGGCGAGGAACAATGACACCAACTATGATGACAGTAATTGTGGTTACGCTCGGGGGGATGATGGTGGCTGCCGCAATCGCAGTTCTTTTCGTCCGGGATCTTCTCTCAGCAATTATTATCACCGGTTTTGTAAGCCTTTCCGCCTCCGTGATGTTCCTTTTAATGGACGCTCCTGATGTAGCTATCACCGAAGCGAGTATCGGCGCTGTTCTGGCTACAATGATCTTCCTCTGGGGCAGAGGTAAGATCGGAGAAGATAGATGATAAGAACTCTGACGGGTCTGATTATCGTTCTTATTCTCGGAGCAGTGGCTGCCGCAGTCGTTCCGGAAATGCAGATGCGCGAAGAGCTGCAGGGGGTGGGGTACTCGTACGCATCCCGGGGGATGGACGATACCGGGTCATCGAACCTCGTGACGGCTGTAATAGTAGCTTATAGAGGCCTGGATACACTGGGCGAAGTGGTTGTTCTTTTCTGTGCTTCAACTGCAGTGGTTCTTATTCTGACCCTGTACCCCATCGGAATGAAAGCCTCCGAACCCAGCAGGGTTGTCGCGTTCACGGCAAAGGTTCTGCCCGCTCCCATTCTGCTCTTCGGTGTTTACTTCATCGCCCACAGTCATATAAGCCCGGGAGGCGGTTTCCCCGGGGGGACTGTGATTGCCTCCGTATTTCTTCTTGTCATGCTTGGCAGCAGTTCAGTTCCGGACGGCAAGGGAAGGCTTTCCGCCATTGAATCCCTCGCTGGATTGTCATTCGGGCTGCTGGGATTCTGGGGGATCATGACGGTCGGGCAGTTCCTGAACAACGCGTTCCTCGGTACCGGAACCCCCGGGACTCTTGTATCCGGAGGGCTGATCCCGCTGATCTCAATCGCCATCGGCGCAAAGGTCGCAAGTGAATTTTCAGGGGTGTTCAAAGCCTTCAGAAATACCGGAGGTACAGTATGAGCACGGCGTTCTACTGGTCTATAGCCGGTACGGCTGCCGGGCTTGTCCTTGTTGGGCTCTGGGGAGTACTCACAAGAAAGCACATACTCAGAATAGCACTTGCCTTCACTCTGGCTGATACTGGAGCCAATCTGCTTCTTGTATGGTCCGGATATCTTCCCGGAAGAACCGCGCCTATCGTAGATGGCACCTTCCCTGCGTCTGGTATTGCATCCGCGGTGGTCGATCCCCTTCCCCAGGCCATGGTTCTCACATCTATCGTTATCGGGGTGGCTGTGGCCGCCCTGTTCGTGGTTGTAGGAGTTCTGGCTTCAAGGAGAACCGGTTCGGCAGATGTTCGCCGTATGAAGGAGCTCCGATGGTAGTAGCACTTGCCGTATTCCTTCCGCTGCTTGGAGCTTTCATCAGTGTCTGGCTTTCGCGGAGGAAACCGGCAATGTCCGCTATTGTTTCTCAGCTTTTCCTTGCCGGAGGATTGTTCAGCACTGTGCTTCTTTCCATCAGACTCGGCGCATGGAGCTTCAATGATCTGGGCAACTCGGTCATCCTTCGTACCGGGGTGGGCGCACCGCCGCTGAGCATTAACCTCGAGGCTACCGGAGGAGCAGTTATAGCCGCGATAGTTGTTTACGCTGCGGCCATGCTTGGAATGGCCAGGCTTACCCGCCGCAACGCAAAGATACAGCCTCTTCTCCTTTCCCTTGTCACCGCTTCCCTTGGACTCCTTTTCGCGACGGACCTCTTCAATTCATTCGTATTTCTTGAGATAGGCAGCATAGTAACTATCGGGCTGACAGCTGCCTGCAGATGCCGCCGCAGGTGGGAAGTTGCGGTGAAAGTCGCGCTTGTATCGGGCCTTGTTACCATCCTGTACCTTCTGGCGATTGTGGTGATTTACAAGAGCACAGGGGAGCTCCGTTTTGAGGCTCTTGGTATGCTTCACGGATTCCCCGCTCTTCTGGTATCAGGCCTCATGCTGACAGTGATAATGACCGAGATAAAAGCCTTCCCTCTCTCCGGCTGGGGACTTGATTTTTACGAAGGGGCAAGCCCCGGGTTTGCTGGAGTGTACAGCGCCACATGGAGCCTTGCGGTTCTTATGTGGTCTGCCGGAATACTCCCGAGGCTTCCCATTCCAAATCTTCAGATACTGGCCTGGATAGGCGCTGGAGGCCTTGTTCTGGGACAGCTCGCGGGGTTCAGGGCCACAAGTCCAGGACGCATGATGGGGTACTCATCCGCGGCATATGCATCGATTCTCCTTGTACTTGCAGGAACTACAACCGGTCATGACTACCTCCAGCTGACTCTTGTTCTCATGGTCTTTGCCGCTATTGCGAAGTTCACCGTTTTCATGCTTGCAGACCCCGAAAATGAGAACCCTCTTAAGAGTGCTGCGGGGAACCTTCTTCTTCTTCCGATACTGGTAATAGCGGGTATTCCCCCCCTTCCGGTCTTCTGGGCAAAGTTTAAACTTCTTTCGATTCTTGCGGGAGTTTCTCCTCTTATGCTTGCAGCAGTTGTAACCGGCCTCTTCTTCGAAGCTGTCTATCTCCTGCGCCTCTGGTCAAAAAGACCGGTACGGCTGATTAAAAGCGGAAGACTTGTGCCGATGATGACCTCATTGCTTTTAGCAGCAGGAGCTGCCTGGCTCACGGCAGGTTTCTGGAGGAGTCTCAGCTTTTCAGGTTCCCTTTTAAGTTCATCAACTTTGAGAATTCTATTCATGACAGTATTCGGTGCCGGAACGCTGCTGACTCTTCCGGGTGCATGGAAAAGGATCAAGGGAGAACGTTCCTACTGGTTCTGGATGCTGCTTTCCGGAATCAGCCTGACGTTCCTTCCAATGGCTGGAAATGGAATCACTTTCTATATCCTCTGGGAGGTTTCCGCTTTTGCAGCTGTAATCGCGGTCAGCAGAGGCAGCAGGGCTGCAGCCGGTACAT
>QNDS01000132.1 GCA_003644925.1 Candidatus Fermentibacterota bacterium | reverse complement strand
CGTTGATCCCGCTTCCCCATCTGAAATGTCGGAAGCTCTGCACTGCCTGCTTGAAAATGACATGCTGTCCTGGAGAATGGGATCCAGTGCCGTTAAACGTGCCGGTACCTTCAGTATTGAGATCACAGCAGATAAATATCTTGAATTTTACGAGAGTCTCCTCAAGAAGGCACACTGAATGGATATAGTCACAATGAAAAAAAACGACTATACGGAACTTCTAGCCTTATGGAGCGGTTTTTCCGGTAATACCATGACTGGTGCCGACAGCATGGAGGATTTCGAGAAATTTCTGTGCATAAATGCGGATTACTGTTATTCAGCATTTGAAAATGGCCGTCTTGTCGGATCTGTAATGGCCGGCAGCGACGGAAGAAGAGGATATATATACCATCTGGCGGTGGATGAATCGCAGCAGGGGAAGGGAACAGGCAGGAAACTCATGGATGCCGCCGAAAATGCTTTGAGAGATGCCGGGATAGAAAAAGCTCACCTCTTCATATACACGGACAACACCGCAATCGAGTTCTACGAGAAGACAGGTTGGCACAGGCGCAGCGATATAGCGGTAATGAGCAAGGTGCTGATAGGAGACAAATACATGGGTACCCGCCTGGAGGAATGACAATCTTCCTTTCCTGTCTATTCGTCGGCATAATACGGCATGGAAATACTGTCTTTTAATGAATGAAGGAGAAGCTGCATTATGATTATTTCTCTATTTCTGGTTGTAATGGCCCTGCTTCAGCCTGCTATTGAAATAACCGATATACAGGACAGACCCAATGATGCCGGGGACGGCCTGCATATTTACGTGGCAATGCCCGAGAATACTGACGACCTTCTTTCATTAGTGATATACAGAAAGGAAACCAGCCAGCCGGACAGCTGCTGGTGCCCCGTTCTTTTAGAGCTTGTACCTGATATCGGTGAGTTCTTAGTGGATGGATACGACCCGGATTACATTATAGAACCGGAAGTTGAATACATGTTCATGCCGGCCACTGTAACAGCATCTGGAGATACACTGATGGGAGAGGTTTTCGTTTCACCGGTGGTTTCCAGGAGTGAATACTTCAATACAGACGAATTTTCCGTGTTTATTGCCAGCATTCTCTTCATTCTTATGATATTCTATTACTTCGGAAAAGCTCAGAGGGGACAGCAGATGTACCTCAGGCCCATAGCCGGGATAGAGGCCATCGATGAGGCAATCGGAAGGGCAACGGAAATGGGAAAACCTATTCTGTACGTTCCCGGTCTTTCCACTATTTCGGATGTTGCAACCATTGCAAGCCTTACAATACTTGGCAGAGTAGCTAAGAAAGTAGCGGAATACCAGACAACCCTCATGGTTCCGAACTGCGACCCGATAGTTTATACCGTGGCAACTGAATCGGTGAAGCAGGCTTACCTTGAAGCAGGCAGACCTGACGCATACGACGAGGATTCCGTTTTTTTCCTGACGACCAGCCAGTTCGCTTTTGTTGCCGGGGTCAACGGCATAATGATGAGAGAAAAGCCCGCGACCAATTTCTACCTCGGGATGTTCTGGGCAGAGTCACTTCTTTTAGCCGAAACAGGCTCACTTTCCGGGGCCATCCAGATCGCGGGTACCGATGCCGTGACCCAGCTTCCTTTTTTCATTACAACGTGCGACTACACTCTTATAGGAGAGGAACTGTATGCGGCAAGTGCCTATCTAGGACGGGAACCCAAACAGATAGGTGCCTTAAAGGGTCAGGATGCCTGTAAAGCTATCGTTATGATTCTTCTAACTCTGGGGGTTATTCTAAGTACCGTATCAATAATTACCGGAAATGACAGTTTCATGTTCCTGCGGGAAATGCTGCTTTCCGGTGGAGCTGGCTGATTTGCCTGATCTCCTGGTTCCGCTCTACGCTCTTCCCGTTGCCAGTGAACCTGAAGGTTTGTGGGTTGGGAAACCGCTTCCTCACCAGTCACCATCTGTACTCTCATTCATAGGAGATAATTTCAGCAGCGGCTGGAAGGCGGAAGCAGGGACCGCCTTTGGATCCGTACCAACCTCAATAATGGTTGCTGTGGATAAGGCATCCGGCAGGCTTGCCGGTTTCTGCTGCTGGGACTGTACCGCAAAGGGGTTTCTGGGCCCCATAGGTGTGCACGATGACTTTCACGGAAAAGGCGTTGGAAAGGCAGTTGTGCTAGCAGCACTGCACAGCATGAGAGAAGCGGGGTACGGCTACGCTGTCATAGGTGATGCTGGTCCCGTTGAATTCTTTCAGAGAATCTGCGATGCCAGGATCATCGAAGGCAGTACGCCGGGAATATACGGCAATCCACTGCCCTAAATCAATTTATTGCTCTATTAGTATATGCTAAATAACCCATAAGTTGAAGAAGTGTGGTACGTCCCCCTACCACGTCCCCCTACCAGGACCAGATGACTTCAAGGAACGATGAGAATTCCGAAGAAGACTCTCCGGGAATATGACCTTCGTTCCTCATCCATTTATTCCTGATGTTTCCGTGCACTTCAAGATAATCCAGAGGATACCATCCCAGGTGCAGCTCTGCCCCTGTAGTGTATTCAATCGTCCCTGAAGGGAAGGTGCCTCCGGTGGAGGCCGAGTCGGGCCAGCCCTCTGTAACAGTTCCCTCTCCATGTCTTGTATGGTTCAGAGTAATCTCTCCAAGAAGCGGCCAGGCGGCCGATGTTCCAAGGGAAAGTGTTACCCTGTCAGCGTCAGGCCCCAGACCCGCGCCGATTATCTCTCCATGATGAAGGTAGAAATTGCATGGTCTCCGCTGGCCGTAAACGTACCTGTCAATCCTGGTGTACTCTATCACGGTTCCCAGATCAAGTGGACTTATGTAGGTGGACAATCCCGCCGTCCAGCCGAGCTTGTTGGGTCTGTCGCCGGTGTTCTCGTACTGGATATCGTCGATAAGGAACTCACCGTAAGTTTCAACACCTCTGAACGGTTTCCATGATACGTCGAAGCTGAAGAACGCGTTGTCATCCAGTCGTTCATTCCACTGCACCGGGTACCAGGGGATGACAGGGTTCATATACGCGAAGTCCAGCCCTTCCGCCTTGAAGAGAATCGATTCGGAGATGCCTATTCGAAGGTTATCCCTCGGGGAGATATCCAGCCTGTGAGCGGTAAGGTAAGTGCCCGAGTCGCTGTTTATCGTGGATGTGAGTCCGGTGAACTGCAGTGTGTTCCATAGGTTGAACTTGACTTCCAGCATATCAAGAGGGGGGCTGTTATCCGAGATCAGCAATTGCGCGTACCTGCCCGGACCCCATCTCTGCGGAATTCTTCCGAAACTGAGCGAAACGATCTCACTGCGGAAGCGGAGATACCCCCAGTCCACATAGAGGTGCCTTCCATGCTCCAGACCCTGATGGAAGGGGGAGAAGTAATCGGGCGGATTCTCGTCGGAACCTGCCCAGATCGAGAGCTGCTCATCGAGATACAGCCCTGGAAGGATATCGACGAAAAGCCTGGCTGTTGCCCCGGTTCTGGTCTCGAAATTGTCGGAGTTGTTAAGCACTTCCCCGGCAATCGTTCCTGTAAGTGAGATTGCAGGGCTTTCCTGCAGGGATTCAATTGGAGAACCGCTTCTGCTTTCAATGAATCTCTCAACGCTTCCCAGTGAGCCGGTTGACAAACTGCCGTCATAGTCTGTTTCCAGTATGTAATGCCACCAGTTAAGGGGATCGGTAAAGGGCAGCCCCGCCTGCGCAACCGCTCCTGTTAATAATACCGCTGCCAATACAGCTGCCGTCATTTATCTTCCTTCCTCCGGAGGATCACAACTGTCTCCAGATGATCCGTCTGTGGAAACATATCAACAGGCTGCAAACCCGCAACAGCCCAGTTGCCATCACAAATAACTCTGAGGTCCCGAGCGAGTGAGAATGGATTGCAGCTTACATAAACGATACTCTCCGATCTGACTCTTCGCAGAAGACGTGCGACCCTGATACCCAGTCCCGCCCGGGGAGGATCGACGATAACAGTGTCCCATATCTGTTTCGCCCGTACAGTATCCAGAAGGAAATGCCTTGTCCTGCAGGTTACAAAATCGATCCCCTCCGTTCCTGAGAGTTCGGTAGCTTCAATTCCGGACAGGGTTGAATCAGGGTCAAGCTCGACGGAGGTCACTTTCGCGCCCTTTGAGGCCAGAGGCAGGCTGAACGTCCCGCAGCCTCCGTAAAGGTCCAGAATTTTCCCGCCTCCGCAGCATAGATCTGTCACAATGGAAATGATAATGTCAGCGCAATCGGTATTCACCTGGAAGAACGTACCCGGTCTCACCGGGTAGGTAAAGCCGCCGGCTGTTTCATGGAACAGCGATCCTTCCGGAAGAACCTTCCAGCTGTCCCTCTCTTTCCATGCGATAATGTCTGAATTACGATCGCCTGTCATTCGGGCAGGCGGGGAGGATGAAAACTCGAGCATTGCTTCCCCGGTTCGCCCGGATGATCTTACCGATACTCTTCTATTGCCATCAAGCTGCTTCCCGACAAGTGTTTCAAATGCCTTCTGCCCTCGAACGTTGAGTAGCGGGCAGCCATCGACATTCATGATGTCCCCCCCGGGGCGGTGAAGTCCCGGTTTCCCGTTCAGAATATCAAAGGAAACACGGTTCCTGTAGCCTGATTTATCCGGTGATGGTATCACATCTTTCATGAATTCAAGAGGATATTCTATTCCGGCGCGTGAAAGTGCCTTTGTAACCCAGTTCCGCTTCCAGAAGAGCTGTCTTGAATAATCCAGGTTCTGAAGAGTACAGCCTCCGCACTCACCGAAACAGCTGCAGAAAGGATCGGTTCTGGATTCTGATCTCTCAAGGATCTCCAGCAGCTCCGCTTCGACAATGTTTTTCCTGATCCTGTTCGGTCTGCATCTGACTGTTTCTCCCGGGAGCGCTCCACGGACGAACACGGTTCTGCGGCCCGGACTTGCTGAAATTCCCCCTACCCTGTTGCCAAGTGCAGTTATCGTAGCGGTGATTTCCTCACTCGAGGTGTTCATCAGAAATTTCCCGAATCGAAGCTCCGCCGTCTCCTGTGCCATTCCCTTCGCCATGTAGTGAAACGTCGTTCTTCGACTGCCATCCTTATCTTACCCATGAGCACGGAGAAATAATGGAGATTATGCAGTGTCGCCAGAATGGGTGCGAGCCATTCCTTCGCATTGAAAAGGTGTCTGATGTAGGACCTGGAATAGGTGCTGCAGGCGTAGCATCGGCATCCCGGCTGGACCGGAGCAGCGTCATTTCTGAAACGGGCGTTCCTTATGTTGATATGACCCCCCGGAACAAAGAAGGCTCCGCCCCTGGCGTTCCGGGTGGGGACAACACAGTCGAACATATCCACCCCGAGAGCGACAAAATCGACGAGATCCTCCGGTTTCCCAACTCCCATCAGGTATCTTGGTCTGTCCTGGGGGAGATAGTCAATACAGGATCTGACGGCCCTCATCATCAGATTTCTGGGCTCGCCCACGGACACTCCTCCTATGGCGTACCCGTCGAATTCCATTCCGGCTAGAACCTCTGCGGACTTTCTTCTGAGATCGGGGTACGCTCCGCCCTGTACAATACCGAATAGAGCCTGTGAACCCCCGGTGTGCATTCTCCTTGCCCGTTCTGCCCATCTGAGGGTAATACCCAGAGATTCTTCCGTCCGGTCGCGGTCGCTGGGCTGCTCCAGACACTCATCAAGGACCATCATTATATCGCTTCCGAATATCGTCTGGAGTTCTATGACTTTCTCCGGAGTAAGAAGATGACTTGAACCGTCGATATGCGATTGAAAATGGTACCCCTCTTCGGAACGCTTTCTCAGTTTTGACAGACTGAACAACTGGAATCCCCCGCTGTCGGTGAGGATGTTTCCGTCCCATGACATGAATTTGTGAAGACCGCCTGCTTCTGCGATTACCGCAGCGCCCGGCCTGAGGTAGAGATGGTAGGTATTGCTGAGGATTATCTGCCAGTTATCCTCGAGAAGATCGGAATTCCTTACGGTTTTCACGCTTGCCTGGGTGCCCACCGGCATGAATACAGGGGTCTCGACCGTTCCGTGGGCAAGACTCAGTAATCCTCTTCGGGCTTTCCCTGACTTTCCGAGGAGATTGAAGGAAGGAATAGGTTAAGTCCCTTCAGATTCAGGCTGTGGATTTGTTTCCGGGGGAAGCGTTTCATCTGGAAGGGTTTCATCTGGTAGTGTTTCTTCTATTGTTTCAGGAGGTTCACCGTACTCCACATCAACTGCTGATTCCGTGCTGTCCGGGCCTGCAACAGCGGATGTGTCTTCGGGAACAACGCTTTCGAGAATTTCCGTTTCCGGCAAACTGTCCGTGGTAGCCGGCAGGATCAATGAATCCTGCTCGGTGATGCTCTCTATCCCCGCTGAATCGATCGCCTGCATGGAATCCACCGGCACGGCAATTGAATCGGAAGATACTGGCCTGAGGTCGATTGCTACCGAATCAGGCAGAAGTACCACTGAGTCCTGTGCTGCGGTATCCCCGGCTGGAGGCTCTGCCTGTTCTATAACTGTGACCTGCATGGAATCGGAGAAGGTGGTATCCTGCCCGATCATGAGATCCTCCATTGTGACCGAGAGATCCTGCTCAAGTAGAAGAATGGAATGATCCGGATCAAGTCTTCTTATCTGCTGCAGCTCAAGGAACAGGTCTTCTTCCATATTATTCCTGTAGTAGAGGCTTGCCAGCCTTACACGGAATTCAAGGCTGTCAGGATATATCGCTCTCATTTCAAGATACGCAGCAAGAAGCTCTCTGTCTTCCTCCGGCAGGCTGTGAAGAGAAGTGATCCGTTCCGCGGTTTCACCTCTTGAGAGCTCCGGAGGTACAAGGATCATAACGGCTGCAACCATCAGGGAAAGCATGGAGTAGGATATTACTTTCATAAGAGCTTTTCTCCTGTACCTGAGTATTTCACTATCAGGCCGTGGGTCCATATCTATATCCAGGGGCACTATCATTGAACCTGAGAGCATCTGAAGGATCGTCTTCCCTGTCCGGGGTACCGGTATCAGCCCGATACAGAAAATGAACAGAAGCGGAGGGGTGCAAAGAAGTCTTCTCAAAGTCTGCCACTCTGTAGGTCTTGAGCCGCTCAGGCTGATCTCGGCAAGACCGAATGCCTCAAGGGGGCACTGCCCCTTTACTCCTGACCGGGAGTGTTCCAGCCATGCCAGCATGGTCACAGCGAGAAAGTAGCTGACCGGCAGCAGAATAAACCAATTTCCAGAAAGCAGATTCAGGACGGTATCCAGAAGCAGTGTCCAGGAAAGGATTACCGCGAGCTCGAGAAGGTACAGTCCCGCCAGCTGTCGTACTCTGGGCGAAATTCGGTTAAGAAGAGCGTATTTTCTGGCGGTTACAGTCATTTACCGGACTCCTGTTCGATCAGCATGGCATCTCCGTAACTGTAGAATCGATAGGATTCATCGATTGCATGCTGGTAGGCCTCCATCATGAATTCATATCCCATAAACGCTGCAACAAGGCATAAGAGAGAGCTTCCTGGAAGATGAAAATTCGTTATTAGAGCATCCACATTCCTGAATCTGTATGGAGGGAATATAAAGATTTCAGTCTCACCTGATAAAGACTCACTTGATTCTAAATCGATGGACTCGAGTACTCTGGTTGTAGTCGTTCCCACGGCTACTATTCTTCCGCCTGCACGCCGGGCCTTTCTTATTGCAGACAGGCTTGCAGCGGAAATATAGTATTCCTCCGGATCGAGGTGATTCTCTTCCAGGGTCTCCCGGCGGAGCGGCTGAAAAGTGCCTGGTCCTACGTGCAGAGTTACATGGACATTGTTTACGCCTGCACTCTGAAGGCTGGTAAGAATATCCGGTGTAAAAT
>QNDS01000131.1 GCA_003644925.1 Candidatus Fermentibacterota bacterium | reverse complement strand
GTATTGCCCTATGATGCCTATCTTGCTGCAGGAGAGCTGGCGAGCACAAAAATGGTCGGTTACTCCTTTGGAAGTTACGATTATCTGTCAGACGATCCTGCAATGCTCGTTGAGTTCAATGGCTCCACCCAGATATATGACTGTGATCAGGGAGATACGAACGCAGGTAGTTTACTGTGCGGTGTATTTGCTGATTGGGATCCCTTTGTATCAGGAGCCGACGCTTTCGTGCTTCCCTCTGAGGTGCAATGCCTGGCATGGGATTATGAAGGTTATGCACTCAATGGCTGGCCCACCGATGGTTATTCAGGTGCAGAGTATGGTTCTTCAATCAGCCCTACGGCATTGGGTGATCTGGATAACAGTGGATTAGCTGATGTTCTCTTCAGTACAAAACTATCAGGTGTTTACTCTGTCCTCGGGTATGGTTCAGACGGATATTCACTGGGGGACATTGATTTTCCCATAGCCCTTCCGGATGGCGTGGCAGCTCTGGGAGGTTTCAGTATCGCCGATATTGATCGGGATGGTAATATAGAGATTGTGTTCGGCACTACAGATGGTTTGCTTCACTGCTGGGAATTTGGGACATGCTCAACCGGTTATGCCCCCTGGGTTCAGTTCCAGCATGACGATGGAAGAACAGGTGTGCTGGAATGATTGGGTTTTGCGTTCTGCTTCTAACTTGTCTTGGGGTAACACCTGGCCCGGGGTGGAGTGATCCCATTCTGGTAACGGACTCAGCAAACACACATAGACGCATACAGTTTATCAACAGAGATTCTCAGGACAGGTTTCATCTTGTATGGGCAGGATACAATGACCAGCACAGAATAGCCTACAAGATGTTTCTGCTTGACGGTACAACCGTCTATCCCGAGACAATGATCTCCAGAAATACTAACAGTGCTTACCTTTCCGAAATGGTCATGGGTGACAGCCTGAATGTCTTCTGGAGGGAGTACAGTCCCATCTACAACGCCATAAGGAGTCTTGAGGATGGAAGCGAGATAACCCCTGCCACTTATCTTTTCACCACTTCCACTAACTACCCTTACATCAGGTCCAGCCCTGACAGTCTGGGAAGGCTTCATGTTCTTTACAATATTGGATATGATGTGTACTACGCATCCTGGATACCTGCACCAGGATCGGGTTTTATCACCGAGTACGAGTGGAAGGTAGAGGGAGCTCATGCAGGTGGTGTTTTACTGGTGGATGGGAATCGAGTACATATCGTGGTGCAGGATCCTGTTTATCATACATACGAATACCTGCAGTACGATCTGGAAGGCAATACAGTAATCCCGCTCACTGACTTCACTGAGGATGATATTACCTGCGGTCGATTCCCGGAGCTTAATCTGGACGCAAATGGTAATCTGATGATAATTCATATGATAGCAAGGTCGAGCCAGCAGTATCGTTATGTTCTCTGGAAAGTCGATAAGGTGACTGGTGCTACACTCGTAGATGAGAAGATCATAGTCATAGGTATTCCTCCTGAGATGGATGTCAGCCCTTCCTTCATTCTTCGTCGTCTTCCTGGAACGGATCAGTTTTACCTCTGCTGGACAGATGGTTATTGGAGAAAAAAGATATTCAATCTTATTATGGACGATGACGGGAATGTACTTGTGGACTGGCATATCGCATATGATTACAGTGATGAAGATCCTGAACAGGTTGAAGCTATTGATGGTGTTGTAGATGAAACGGGGAATCTTTACATAATCTACAACCAGGGCGAGACTGAGCCTGTTCTTGGCGGTTACCCCACCTTCGGCTGGTTCAATCATGATTCTCTGGGTATAGAGGGTGATGTTTACACCGAACCACCGGTTGTATCACTCAAGTCTTCGCATAATCCCTCCTGCGGCAGTGTTCAGTTCTTCCTTGAAGGTGCTGATTCCATGGAGCTTCGGGTGTTTGATATTACCGGCAGGATGGTTGCCGGTGTATCCCTGTATGACGGCAGGGGTTTCTGGAACAGTACCGGTTCCGCCGGAGAAAGACTACCTACGGGGGTTTACACAGTTGTGGGAGATCAAGGAGTATCCCTGCGCATTACTCTCCTCGCTGAGTGAGGTGTGAATGAGAGAAATCATCTATCCCAGTATCCCTATCCGCTTCATCCTCCTAGCTCCCTGTCTTGCTTGCACATACATCCAGAGTGCGGTTACTGTTGGTGAATGATTCAAATCGGCTCCAAAACGGGTCCCGCCACCAAGCTGTTTCAGTTGTAATTCTGTCAGTTCTGTCAGAGGATCCGGCAAGAGAAATGAGTTGTTCCGATTATCTGAATACACATTGATTCCAAGGACATCTCCGTACGAATCCATTGCACGCTATTTGCACGCTAGGAATGCAATGATGTGTATTACTTGTGTCATTAGAGTGTCATGGATCTGGAGTTCAGCAGGAATACGCGCCTGAGCCAATGTCAGGATTTGCAAGGATTTGTAGGGATTGTGTAATGGATATGTATAGGATATGTCGACCTAAGTTATTGCAGGGCAACGGTTTCGAATCCCGCCGCCTCCACCACTTATATATCCCTAAGTCCCTCATTACGAAGGACTTAGGGTTTTCGATATTTATGGGGTACTGCGCCATTGCACGCTATTTGCACGCAAATCATCAGAAGAGCTTCCCGATGGTGTTTATTCAGCAAGGTTGTCCTCTGATAATACCACTGCAGGGATAACGCTTCTGAAGCTGGAGTAGCCCCTTCAGCCATTCCATGAAAGGGTTCAAAGAACTGATACTCGGGGTGACCAAATCAGATTCAGAGGCGTTCAGCACTTTCAACAGGTTGAATGCCTTTGATATTAGTGGTTCATAGTTCTTGAGTTACAGCTTCACAAACCTCACCGTAGCTGACCTATCTTCAACAACTCCACGGATGATATAAGTTCCGGTGGGAGCTTCATGCCCGGATGAATCACGACCATCCCAGATGAAAGTACTTCCGTTCCGTTCAGAAAGAATCCGAACAACCTTCCCTGAAAGATCGTAAACAAAAATCTCAACGTCCTCAGCGTATAAAGAGGGAACAATAATGGATACCCCTCCAGCAGAAGGGTTGGGAATTGCAGTGATGACGAACTCCTCCGCAACAGAACCGCCCTCGATACCCATGCTGCTCCAGTAAAAACGCACCTCATCAAGAATGGGTGTACCGAAACGGGTCTCAGTGGTCATGCCCACCCTGTACTGAATGTACCTGTGGGTACTGTCGATGTAGCCGACAAGGCTACCCGGTTCGAATATGGTATCGCACCATGCCCCCATGTCCTCCCAGTCGTTGGAACTCTTTATCTGGAAGAACAGGTCAGTCCCGGCAGGCTTCTCCGCAGTCCAAGCTATGCTGTCCCACTCGGGGTAACCACCCACATCGAGAATGGAGGATTCCAGCCACCCGGAGGAATAACCGGATATTTCATGCCAGGATACCTCAACAGCATCGGTTGCTCCTGCGAGAATATCGATAAAACCGTCATCGTTGAAATCGGCAACATCAACATCCTGGAACCACCAGCCAGACTTGAGAAGGTGTACTGACCATTCCATGCCTGTTCCATCCAGGTTTCTATAGAGGAACAGCTGGTTGTCCTCCCACACAGCTACAAGAATGTCAACAAAACCGTCATCGGTTACATCTGCGGCGTGTACTCCGCGGGGCCATTCAGAGTTCGAAAGCAGGATATGCTCTTCCCAGCTGGTGCAGGAACCGTCAAGATTCTCGAACCAGCTTGCCTGCTTTTCTTCCCAGGTAGCGCAGACCACATCAAAATCACCATCACCATCTATATCCGCAGCGTGTACTGATCGAACTCCAGTCTCATTACCTATGGAGTGTTCCGTCCAGGAAAGCCCCAGTCCATCAGTATTTTCCCAGAAGGAGAGCCCATCGTACCAACTACAGGCACTCATGATATCCATATCTCCGTCCTGGTCCAGGTCAACCGGGAACAGCTCCCAGCCACTGCGACTGCTGCTTGAAACTTCATGCTTCTCCCAGAGTGAATCAGGTGGCGTCGTGGAACTCTCCCACCAGGCGATATGAGTAAGGTTGTTTCCTTCTGGTGCGATCACATCAAGAGTATCATCATTGTTTATATCAGCACAGCATACGAAACCCGGACTTCCGTATTGATCATCTATGTAAAACCTTGTCCAGCTGTCTCCAACTCCATCATCGTTGCGCCACCATTCGACGCCTCTGTTCGACGAAGAGCTGTTTGCTCCTGCAACATCCATATCACCATCACCATCAAGATCACCGGGGTAGGCGCATCTGTGTAAAGGATAGTTATCGCTTACCACATGAGTGTCCCAACCTTCCCCGTTTCCGTCATTCTCGAACCAGATTACATCATATTTATGGGTAGACTGCGCCAGAACATCCATATCACCGTCACCATTCATGTCCGCCGGAAACGCATAATGACACCCGCCCATGTTCGAATTGATCACGTGGCTGATGGTGGATACACCTAGAAGGAGTTTACCGGATGGCAAGATTGTCCATGAAGTCTGAGACTGGGTGGAGAAATCATCAAACCACCAGATAACAGGTCCAGTTACACCGGGACCGCCTGACCAGTCGTATTGAACCTCAACTCCAGCAATGAGTGCGGAAGGTAGAAACAGAAGTATCAATAGTAATTCAACTCTATTGATTCTGCATACATTCTTCATGGTGCAGACTCCTCAAGTTTTATCCAGCCAATACGGATACTTATAGAGTCTGGATTTTCCAGGCTATCGGGATTCCCTGACTGAAACCGAAGCCAGAGTTCTGTAATGTCATCACCCCAGTCAAGATCTTCAATATCATTCAGGTCGATAGGGCCTATACTGCTCCACTCATCCCAACCGTTGCCAACATAATAATCAGAAGTCGATAATAGATTACACCAGTCGGGCTGCCAGCATTCATCATCTTTCCATCTTATAAACATGACGCATGAATTAGGGCTTGTATTATAGTCGGGATTGTAGCCGACGATTCCGAAACTGAGCATATGGTACAGATCAGAATCGATTGTTGAATCCTCAGGTATGGCAATGCTGATGTCCCCGCGGAAAGGATACCCTTCTGAATCAAAATCTATAGCGCCCTCGAACATGCCGCTTACCGAATCTGTCCAGCCTGTTGCGTTCCAATTTATGGCAACTGCTTCAATATCATCGGTGTTCCAGTCGTTGCTGCCGCCCTCGCTCATGTTCCAGGAGTCTCCAAGAACCTCTGTTGCGTAATCCCGTGGATTGACAAGGAAGACGAAGTCAACCGAATTATCGGAAGAATCAGGTTCTCCACCCCAGGTGGCTGCGGCAGCTGTAAACCTGTGAACACCTATGTCGGTTGAATCCGGGGTCCAGGTAAAAGATGCAGTGCTGCGGTCGCAGGATCTGCAGGAGTCGGGTAGAAAATATCCAAGGCCGTCGAACTCCAGAGTATCCGAACCAATCAGACTGTCGGCAGTTGAATCGTAGAGAGTAACGATGACATCGCTTTTTGAGGCAGTCCCCATATTGTAGAAATAAGCGTAAATATCAACGGAATCTCCAGCTGTTGTCTCCATCCGGACAAGTGTATCTGATGCCTGAAGTACTCTGATATCGGAAGAGGTTATTCTGACGTCAGCTGCCAGAACAGAGGTGAGGTCCACGAGTTGAACAAGTCTAGATTCTCCCGCATCAAGAGTATCAAGGAAGGTATAAAGGGTTTCACGGGGGGAGTAGGTACCGTCCATGATGAACCTCCTTGAATGATCAAGAAGCCTTGTGGTGCAGTCCGCGTGGTTCGGAAGGCTGTCTGGATTAAAAGTTATCTCGTAGGGATTATTGTCAGATATGCAGTACCTGTCCACATAGAAGAGGTAACAGGTTTCTTGAGCACTATCCTCGAACACTTTAATGACAGGAGTAATAAAGCTTCCCGGAGTGATTCCATCGTAGCTGATGTCGGCTCCATCACAGAGAGTATCGCTGCACCACCAGAGATCGTGCATCTCGGGGCCAATCCACTTCACATCAGCGAGAATACCGCCGATGTTGTTGTAGAGGTCAGCGTATGGCAGAAAGAGCCATTCGAAGTAATCCTCCCAGTACTTCGCGTATTCTGCCTCCGAGGGAGGATCTTCAAGTTCATAAAGGGGATCAAAACCGTCGATCCAGGGAGGGAGGGAATCCGGACGGATGTATTCGTAATCAGCATTGGGCCAGCGCCCTGTATATACCCATTCCTCGTAAGGAGCATCGAAGGGAATGTTATGCAGATCAAGCAGGGAACTCATGATATGGTTACCGGGTAATGCAAGGCTATCGGGTCTCGAAATGTAACTGCTCAGGTTGTACGGGAATATCCCCTTTGCCTGGTGCAGAAGAGCAAGGTTGCACAGCATCCTGAATTCCTGCGGCGCGGGTTTACGGTGCCGGTACGAATCGTAATCAAGTGTTCCTGAAGAATCATACATTGCCGGCCCTCCCGCGCGTCCGAATGTCTGGGGGAAGAAGTAAACAGGAGTGTCGTATTCAAGAGCGGGGATCACGGTCGAATCAATCCCCTCCTCGAAGTGATCTATAAGGAACAGCCAGTCATCATCGCACATTTCCGTTGATGATGAACTATCAATGTCGACATATCTGAAGGGGTAGTAGTCGAACATTATGAATTCAGGTGAGTTATCTATCGGCTCAGGTGTTGGACCTTCTCCAGGTGGAGGCTGATACTTCGCTTCCATCATGGCACGTACAGAAATGGCCTGATCCGTCATCGTTCCATAAACAATATCACCTCCAAGCCCGGTGTAGTCCTCCTGATCTATTGTGTGCAGGAGAGCGAAGTTCATGGTGAAGGTAATTTCATTCTGATTATTGTTCTCAGCGAGATACTTCTGCCAGGAGAAGATACCGCTGGTTTCAACTTCTTCAAGTGAGAGCGTATCAGCACTTGAAGTATCCTGCGTGTAAACATTGGGGATGTAATCATTCCAGGGAAGCGTATCTTCCACAGCATGCCGCCCCTGCTGAGAGTTGGCCTCATCGTACACCTCATAGAACCAGAGAAAAGGATGACTGCTAGTGCTCCACGCCAGTTCATCAACCACTGTTGTCATTAGGGAATAGTCTTCACCTTCATGCATTAAAACTGCCGAGGTGTTCTCTTCAATATCATCAAAATCAGCATTACTCCTGGCGAAGCAGTCTTCGGAGGTCAAGGACTCATCGCTGTTCCGAAACCAGTATCTGTATGTAGAATCTCCCCAGGCCTTGAGGTACTGCATAACTTCGCCCGGACAGATGGAGTAGTACATTCCCGCACTGTCACAACGTGACATGAGGTTTTGAAAATTTGAATATGAAGCAGTTCCTTCGAAGTTTACAGCATCGAAGTTAAGCCATGACAATTCGCAGAGAAGTTCTATTGTTGTGTATTCAAAAGAGGCATATGAACCAACTATCCTCATGGCAAGGGTGGGTATAGTGTTATCGGGAAAACTGCTGTAAACAGCTTCCGCTGAGATGAAGAGTAACGACAATATGGTTAGAGCAACAATAAAGCGGGTCATTCTGATTCCTTTTCATTGATGTACGAAGTGCTGAAGAATCTATATCTATTTGACTAAAACCGTTTATTGTTCTGATGACACTGTATATATATATACAAGTTTAGTTTAGCATTAAGATGAGGTGGAGTCAAGGGATGAACGATTGTAGTGATGTTATTTACATGACCGTCGTATCTTCTGAATCTTAAATCATATGATGAATGATCCCTCTACAGCTTACTTAATGTCAGTGGCTATTCTGTCAATTATGTCAATTCTGTCATAAGGTTATCAGTAAAAAAGCAACCCATACAATCATATTTCTCATGAAGAAACCGCTTGGGCGAGAAAGCCTCCCGCCCTCTTTCAGTGCACGCTATTTGCACGCAAGATGTGCAAAAATGTGTATTTCATGTGTATTGGAAGTGTAGTGGATCTGTAATTTGCCTAAGATGCCCTCCATGGCCAATGTCCAGATAT
>QNDS01000130.1 GCA_003644925.1 Candidatus Fermentibacterota bacterium | reverse complement strand
CTTCAGAACATCGAGCTTGAAAAGGATAAAAAAAAGCTTGAGAAGATCTTATTGTCCAGGGATAAGGAATCTGAGCAGGACAGTACACAGCAGGAGATTCCTCCGGAGGTCGGGAGACAGCAGGAGAGAGGGATTGATGAAGAACCGGAACACCAGATGTTTGTTGATCATGTTTCCAGGATAGCCAACGATCTCAATGATGTTCTTACTTTCGCAGTCGAGCATGCCGAACAGGCGCTTGGGGACAGAACTCTTTCAGAGAAAACAGAGAAGCACCTCAATCTGGCAATAGACTCAATTAGAGATGGTATTCCACTGGCAATGCAGATTGTTCACCTCAGTGACTCAGAAGATGATGATGTGGAAGTATCAGAAATTGCACCCGTTTATGCATTGAAGAATGAACCTGTCAGCAAATACAAAGTAGGCAGCAAAGTGCTTGTAGTGGAAGATGATCCAGCCGTAGCAGAACAGCTGGTGATCGGCCTCGAGGAATACGGATATACTGTCATATCATCCTCCTCACTCATGAAGGCAAAGGAGATTATCAATGAGAGCCTTGAAGATATCGGATGCATAATTATTGATATCGTTCTGGATGATGGATCGGGTATCGACCTTATCAGGGAGGTACATGAGCGGAAGCCTTTACTGCCCATACTCGCAGGGAGCTCTTACCCGCTCTCCAGGAGTGATCTCGAATACTTGAAGAAGGATGGTATTTCTCTTGTTCAGAAGCCATACAGGATAGATGGTATTCTGCTGAAACTCTCCACGATTCTTCCCCTGTAAGTTCCCCGAGCTGGTTAGCGAACACCCCTTTGCGGACAGATTTTGACAAGATCACAAGAATCGCAGGAGGGATTTCTGGAAGTACATACCGCTCTGCCGTGAAATCCGAGCTGGTGACTGAAAGAGGTCTGCTGGTCTTCAGGCACCAGTCTCCGGAGGCTGGTCTCGATTTTGTCCGGCTGCTTTGCACGGGTGAGGTCAAGCCTGCCCGAGAGCCTTCCCACGTGGGTATCCACAATGATCGCAGGTTTGCCGAATATTTCCCCGATTATGACGTTCGCTGTCTTTCTACCCACACCGGGGATATGGACAAGCCCGTCAATGGTATCCGGCAGCCCGCCATTCTCCAGAAGCCATTTTGCGGCATTCCGGATCGATTTCGCCTTTGATCTGAAAAACCCCAGAGAGTGAACTGTATCCTCTATCAGTCCCTTATCTGCCGCGGCAAGTCCGCCAATGTCATGAACTTCAGTCCAGAGGAGGGGAGTTACACGATTAACAGCGTTATCCGTTGTTCTTGCCGATAGAATAGTTGCTATAAGGAGCTTTTCAGGATCTCCATAGTATTCCAGAACGCACCTCGCATCGGGGTAGAGAAGAGGCAGGCGCTGAAGCAGGATCTTAATACGCTCCCTTTTGTTCACGTTCTCATCCTCTCGGGAGAAGTTTTTTATTACAGGTCAATCTAGTATCTTCGGTAACCTTAATGCAAGTGGAAGGAGAAGTTCCTTGAAGATTGAAGAATGCGGAATAGAAGGCGCCCGTCTTTACAGGCTGAAAGAGTACCCGGATTGCAGAGGAAGCTTCTTTGAACTGTTCAGAAAGGAGTGGATACCTGAGGTTTTCGCTGACAGGATTCAGGTCAACTGTTCCAGATCATCCGCTGGTGTGATAAGAGGGCTCCATTATCATGACCGTCAGTGGGATTTCTGGATCCCGATCAGCGGCAGGATGACGGCAGGTCTTGCGGACCTGCGGAAAGATTCATCCACATACGGCAGATCGGTATCCCTGAAGCTGAACACGGAAGAACCGGCAGGGCTGCTTATTCCACCCGGTGTAGCTCACGGATTCGCCGCAGCTACCGACCTCGTACTCGTTTATATCGTAAGTAACTATTTTGATAATACCGATGAGCACGGCATAGCCTGGAACGATCCTGCATTATCCATTGAATGGGGAATAGATAATCCTGTTGTTTCGCAAAGGGATATTCTCAACGAACCGTACAGCTGGTAGCGGGGAATAGTTTAAAAGGGGACGGAGGTAATTAGAAATTCTAATTACCTCCGTCCCTATTGGTACCGAAGGGGGGACTTGAACCCCCACGAGGAAATTCCTCACTAGGTCCTGAACCTAGCGCGTCTGCCTATTCCGCCACTTCGGCTCTGTGCCCGCGATACTAGGGAAGAAATCGCATAAAGTCAATATTCATCTTACCGAACTCACTGTTTTGCTGTATATTTCCCCACCGGGAAAGGTGAATATGAAAGACGATATTAAAGTGATCGCTCGTAACAGGAAAGCCCGCTACGAGTACGAGATCCTCGATTCAATGGAAGTGGGGCTTGTACTCAAGGGTTCCGAGATCAAATCCATTAGAGATGGAAAGGTCAGCCTTGTCGGGGCTTACGCTTCGCTGGATGATAACGGGGAGCTCTGGGTCCATCAGATGCATATCGCTGAATATGACCCGGCAAGGGACAATCATGAGCCATACCGTGACAGAAAATTGCTGGCGCACAGAAGGCAGCTGAAAAAAATGAGCAGATTGATCCGTGAGAAGGGCTATACGCTTATTCCCCTGGATATTCATATCACCTGCGGAAGGGCAAAGCTCGAACTGGGGATCTGCAGGGGAAAGAAGCAGTACGATAAGCGCCGGGCAATTGCGGACAGGGACAATGAAAGAAATGTAAGAACAGAGATGAAGAGGGCATTAAGAGGTAATGATTAGCTTTCATATTCTATTCTGCACGGCAGCCCTGCTGGGCGGAACGGTAAGCACCCGTATCATTCCGAGGTACGATGGACTGCTTATGGAGCTTACCTCCACAGAAGCTATTGAAGACAGCATAACCATTACCGGCTATTCGGTGAATGTAAGGCCGGGCGGCAGAGTCATTATGCCCGAAGCCTTTCTGCCCTTCTGGGTGAGCGGATGGGAGCCTGACGCCGATTCCTGCGGTTTTACAGTTGAACTGACAGATGCTATCGATTCCCTTGACTATTCGCTCAGTGAAGACGGCAGGCTCATGCTGATCTTCTTTCGGGCAGCAGAGCCTATGCTTTTTCCTGAACTTTCATGGAACGGCCCTCCGAGGGAGCCTGTATATATCGATTCAGACCATATTTATTCTGATTCATCGGTCATCGCGGCACTGGAGATGGGGCAGGAGTCACCATGGCTCGATAATTTTGACTGCATAGTTATCGATCCGGGGCACGGCGGCCGGGATCCCGGTGCGGTAGGTTATTCAGGTACCTTCGAAAAGGACAGGGCGCTTGAGATAGCCCTTCTGGTGCGCGATATCCTTATGATCAGAAGACCCGAACTGGAAATAGTAATGACAAGAAGCACCGATTGTTACGTATCGCTTGGAGCCAGAACACGGCTCGCAAACTCAATGAAAGCCGACCTGTTTATTAGTATTCACTGCAACGCTGCTGTGAATTCATCCGCGAACGGTTTTGAGACGTTCTTTCTATCCAGAGCCCGGAGCGATGACAGCAGGGCGGTTGAAATGCTTGAGAACAGCGTTATAGAGTTCGATGAGGGGTACGATGCAGGTTCTCATACTTTCGGGGATGATGCACTTTCGTTTCTCCTTGCCGATATAGCCCAGAACATATATCTGGAAAGAAGCAGTTCTCTCGCGGTTGAGATTCAGGACAGTATGGCGGAGCGATTCGCCGGAAACGCGAGCAGAGGGGTGAAGCAGGCTGGATTTTACGTACTGCGCGGTGCACTGATGCCTTCGGTTCTTGTCGAGATAGCGTTTATCTCAAATCCGCAGGAAGAACAGATGCTCCAATCTCTGGACTTCCGTCTTGCATCTGCAGAAGCTATTGTAGATGCTGTTCTGAAGTTTGCAGAGCAGCAGTAATGGAGGATTTCTAATGTTGAAGCTTGAAAACGATGATCTGCGGGGAATCCTTATTCGCCTGGGGGTAATCGCCGGTATTATTGTTCTTATTTATTTCGCCATATCCTTCAGCATGAAAACGGTCAACAGTTCCCTGGGAATTGAGGAAGACCGGGATGAGCCCTCAGAAGAAGTTGAGCTTTACTCGCCCCCGGAGAGCCTGTATGCATCCCCAGGCGGTATGACTCTTCCGGAAATAGAGGATCTGCCCGAAGGGCCTGAAGCCTCCTGGGAACTAACTCCCTGCTCCATATACGTTTCTGAATCATCCTCACCGATATTTGATTCGCTTCCAACCGCGCCCCAAATCGAGAATAAACCGCTTGAAGCTCTGTTCCTGGTTAAGAGATGGGCTGGGGAAGCAGGGATAGAGGGTGACTACATAGATCAGGTTTACATATTCACAAAACTCGATACCATTTATGTTGACCTTCCTTCAGAAAGAGATTTCCTTGGTCTGAAACTGACAATAGAAAGCCGGTTCATCTGTTTTACACGTCTGTTCCCCATAGTCGCCGGAAATCTGCTTTCTGCGTATCCTGAAGGTATTCCACTAAGAGGCATAGAAGGAGTATTCAGACAATGAACTCAGGAAAGATAGGTATCTTTGATTCGGGAGTAGGAGGTCTTACGGTTGTAAGGGCTGTGAACAATCTGCTTCCACATGAATCTGTAGTCTATTTCGGTGACACAGCAAGGCTGCCCTACGGTTCAAAATCCCCCGAGACGGTGATCAGGTTCGCTATTGAGGATGCTGAATTTCTTCTGGGAAAAGGTCTTAAACTCCTTGTTGTAGCATGCAATACCGCGTCATCGGTCAGTCTTCCCGCCCTCAGAGAGTTCGCTGATGTGCCCGTGATAGGCGTTATAGAACCCGGAGCGAAGGCTGCCGCGGGAATAACTGAATCAGGGATAGTCGGGGTTATAGGAACCCTCGGCACAATTTCAAGCGGAGCCTACCAGAAAGCTCTGAAATCCTTCGAATCGGTGAAAAGAGTGATAGCCCAGCCCGCGCCTCTCCTGGTTCCTCTTGTGGAAGAAGGAATGCTCGAGCACAACATCACCGATTTGATTCTGAAGGAATACACAGCGCCGCTTGTAAATGAGGGTATCGATACACTTGTTCTGGGCTGCACGCATTATCCTCTTCTGAAGGATGCACTTTCGCGACTGCTTGGAGAGGGGATCAGGCTGATTGATTCTGCAGAATCAACTGCAGATGAGGTTGCCTCCATTCTTGACACAGAAGATATAATATCTGATAACATTCAGGGGGAGAACAGTTTTTACGTCAGTGACATACCCCTGAAATTTCAGGAGATCGCGCAGAGGTTCTTAGGGAAAACCATACCTCTGGTCACACAGATCGAAGTGGGTGATCTGCATTGATCCTCAACTTGCAGAGATTTCGAAAATGACAGGAGCCCGATGAGAATTGACGGACGCCAGAACGACGATCTTCGAGAGATCGAGATCGAAACCGGGTACCAGCCCCTGCCCGATGGCAGCGTGATGATAACATGGGGAGAAACCAGGGTTCTCTGCTCTGCATCTGTTGAATACAGAGTTCCCTTTTTCCTCGCAGGCAAGGGAAGCGGATGGATCACCGCAGAGTATGGAATGCTTCCGGGCAGCGGCAACCGCAGAATTCAGAGAGAGCGAAGTGGAGCGAAGGGACGAACACAGGAGATACAGAGGCTGATAGGAAGAAGCCTGAGGCAGGCGGTTAACCTCGACAGAATGGGTGAGCGGACCATAACAATAGACTGCGATGTTCTTATAGCCGACGGCGGCACACGGGTTGCCTCAATTGTCGGCGGCGCTGTGGCTCTGCGGCTTGCCATAAAACGGCAGATCGTGGAGAGGAAGATGAAGGAAGACCCTTTCAGGGGTTACGTCAGTGCCTTGAGCCTGGGTGTGGTCGGTGACGATATCCTTCTGGATCTATGTTACGATGAAGATTTCAGAGCTGTCATGGACATGAATGTTGTAGCTGCCGAATCAGGTGAGCTGGTTGAATTGCAGGCTACTGCGGAGGGTGGAACTGTTCCTCTCGAAACGGTCAATACAATGACGAAAAAAGCCTTGGAAGCTATCAGAGAGATCATTATCCCCCTTCAGAGGGAGGCTTCAGCGGAATGAAGCGAATTGTTCTCGCCTCGGGCAACCCGGACAAACTGAGTGAGCTTCGGTACCTCCTTCGGGACCTTGAGATTGAAATAATCCCGGTTCGCGATCTGATCCCGGAATGGTCAGTTGAGGAGACGGGGAGCTCCCTCGAGGAGAACGCATTTTTAAAAGCGAGGGATGCAGCTGAGAAAACCAGCCTTCCCGCAATAGCGGACGATACAGGTCTTTTCGTCGATGTGCTCGGAGGTGCTCCCGGTATCTATGCCGCCAGGTTCGCCGGCATCGATTGTTCGTATGACAATAATATCAAAAAGCTCTTGAGAACGATGCTCTGCGAGGAGAACAGGAAAGCTGCATTCATAACTTCTGCAGTTCTGGTATCACCTGAGGTGGAGTTAAGTGTCTTGGGAGAGATAACGGGCACTATCATAGAGGAGCCTGATGGGGAAGACGGGTTCGGTTACGACCCGATCTTCCTTCCCGATGAACTTGACCGTACTTTCGCAAGATGCTCAGCAGAGGAGAAACACCGCATCAGTCACAGAGCCCGCGCTATGCGAAAACTCAGGGAAAGACTTCTTAAATTACGATAAACGGCATTACGTGTATAGTTCAAGCGAAGTAGATATACATTGGAATCGGAGGATAGAATCATAAGAAAACAGAGCATAATCATATATTTAATAATGTTCTCATTATTTGTTATCATAGCCTGTGCTGATTCTAAAGATGAGACGGGGGAGAACCTTTCCCAGACTGATCCTCAGCAGAATATCATACTGATTATCATAGATACTCTGCGGGCTGATCATCTTTCCTGTTACGGTTATCACCGGAACACTTCTCCTGCTATTGACAGCCTAGCTGCGGAAGGAACATTGTGGGCAAATGCTCAGGCTCAGGCTCCCTGGACACTCCCTGCACATGCAACCATCTGGACAGGTCTTAGTGTCCGATCCCACAGAACTATCAACCCAGTACCGATGATGACGGATAGTGCTGAAACTCTCAAACTTTTGCATACACTTGATACAGATCTTCCTTCTCTTCCTGTACTATTGAATGAAGCAGGATTTTCTACGCGGGGTATATCGAATTCCCCATGGGTAAGCAATATCTACGGCTTTGATGTTGGTTTTGATCAGTTCTCCTGCCACAATACTGGTCATGGGAGAGCGGGTACTTCTGTGGATTCTCTTATTATCTGGCTCGATGAACACTCAGATGAACGTTTTTTCTCTATGATTCACCTCTTCGATGTGCATGCTCCCTACAACCCTCCAAGACCATACAATGTTATATATCAGGGAGATCCTAATGTTGGATATTTCGATTGGGAAATATCCGGTGATGAGATCCTTAATAAAGAGGACTTGGATATAGCGATAGCCCTGTATGATGGAGAGATCTGCTGGGTGGATGATAATCTGAGCAGACTTTTCAGCTGGGTTCGGGAGAACAATCTGGGAGATGAGACCCTGATAGTGATAACGTCCGATCATGGGGAGGAGTTCCTTGAGCACGACTGGGTATTACATGGTGAGACCCTCTATCAGGAAGTACTCCGAATACCTCTGATAATGTCAGGTCCAGGTATCGAGAGAGGTATGATAGATTCCACTTTTGTAGGGCAGTTTGATCTGCTTCCTACGCTGCTGTCATGGGCAGGTGTGGAAAGTAACAGTCATTTCGACGGAACCGATATCCTGAATGGTTTTAACGAACAAAGGGTGATTCCATCCAGTGGATCATTGAATTCCTTTGATAGAAATCAATCAAATTCCGCATTGACCGAGGAGAATCAAATGGCATCGACTGTCTACAACCATTTCAAGACCACCATGATGGTCGATATGGAGGAATTTGTATCCTACGATCTTTTCAGTGATCCGGGAGAGCAGACCCCGCTTCCGGGTGATTCTGCGGGGATTGAAGATGTGCTTTATTACTGGGCGACCCCTCAACGCGGATTTCCAGGATTTGCAGATTCAGATGAAGCT
>QNDS01000129.1 GCA_003644925.1 Candidatus Fermentibacterota bacterium | reverse complement strand
TCGCCCATGATTAGTCCTTATATTTTGCTATATTTGCTTTAACATCGAATTCAACGGTTACGGTATCCACATACCCGCCGTGCTGTATCATCTCTTTAGCCCAGCCCTTGCGGGCTCCGCATATCATAACTTTAAAACACCCGAGCTCATCCGCTATACGGTACAACTGAGCCACGAGTGAGTTCAACCACTCGGACATGTCGTAACCGGACAGCTGCGGGATTAGTAAAATTTTCTTACCAGTGTCGCACGTGACCAGTTCGCTAGCCATCGCCATCATGATCTCGTCTCCCCGCGTAGCTACGATAATCAGGTAATCCCCTCTAACGCACCGGTCATAAAACGCCTTAGGCGTTATGGTGTCCTGGTTCCGCTCCAGCACACGCTGGAAGTGAGGCGCTATCTGTGGCCATAAATTTACGATCTCATCTTTGTGGACCATAACCACGTTTACGCCGGTTGTGTCAGTATCTTCAGCCACTCATCCCCCTCAAAGAAAAACAGGCCTTCACCCCTGATATAGTACACTTTACCAACCCGGGGCCTGTCGGGCAATATATCCCTGATAGCAATATCATTTACAGCCCTCAAAGCCTCATCTACCTCAGTATTATTCCGATCAAGATATTCCTGTAAATCGGGATCGACTGGGAGTATCGGTAGTAAACTTAGCACTATCGCAACCCCGCTGGTAGTATCTGAATTCTAGCGCCGCTGAATGAAAACCGGATGTCATTTATGGACTTGATCCGATAGCATAAAAGCTCCCCTGTCATCCTGATATCGAAGTATCTATCGGTTCCTGGATCGAAGGTATGTTCTCCACCCCAAGTAACCGGGCCGCCTGCGAAATTCTGAATGCCCAGCTGCATGATAAAGGGCCCACCGGTTGCGGTAGGAAACACCCTGGTTATCGCAACGGTTCCCACGTGATCGAGTAGGGGGAAATCCAGGCGCTCCAAGCTCATGTTGAACGTGTCACCGTCGATTGGCCCCAACGGATCCACGTCTGAGAGGTTGCCCGAGGTGTCTACCCCGACTAACCGATCGTCACGAGATCCGACTATTCGTCTACCCCATGGGACGCCTTTGAACGACGCCCATGAGTTGATGGATTCCCCGACCGCTGCCTTGAGAGACTCCCACGTTATCGCAGCGCTGGTTGATTCCTCTCCTGGATTCCTTCCGTATCCGATATGGGCTGTATTTTCTGGCAAGTCTCTGATGGCCCAGGAGTCATCTTTCCAGTTGTAAACGTACGCGGTGGAGGCGGTAACCGAGTCGTCCTCGGGTACGCAAAACCACACTTCTTTGTCTATGTCGTTCCTAGCTACGTAGCTGTTGAACGCTGTGTATTCGTTGGTCCGGGCGTTGAACCTCTTGAGGAGCCGCTTATACATGATTGATGCTATAGCGGATCCATTGTTCGTCACAATGTCACCATCCACTATCAAAAAATGCGTGCCCTTAACCTCAGTTAAGCACCTCTGAGCCAGTAGCCCGACTGTAGAACTCAACTCCTTCCTCGACCAGTAAAACTCACTGGACGGATTGAAGCTGAAATTGTCAATCGAGTTCTGAGAGTACATGACGAAAGTGTCTCGCAGCGTGAGCCCGTCGACTATCTGTCCGCCGTCGCTGCCCAGTTGCCCTTTAACCGCGATAGAACTGCGATCCGTGGTGTCCCATGTATATGGGATCCCGTTCTCTGCTGCAGGATGCGAAAACCTGAACCCGTTGGGCTCATCTTCGGTTCCCGTCAAGTTCATCGCCATGAGGAAATTTTTATGAACCCGCATGGTTCTGCATGATAAGTTCCTATCTTGCCAGGTCTCAGTAGGTGAGAAAGGAAGCACCTCCAGTTTATCTCCTGAAGGTAATAGGTACTCGGGGTGCAAACTTGGGTTATTCATAACCAGGATCTGACCCAATTGGGACCCGACCCAGTCGTATTGTCCACCATCAGGTACCCCATATACGCGGGAGGATATGTCCACCCACGGAGCCGTTCCACCTTCAGTCATCCAGACCGCATACCTAGACGCTATCACCCAGAAATCTGAGCCTTTAGCGCTGATATGCTTGACGAACCCATATGCCGAGCCTCCAGGCGTATCTCTGGTTTTCCTGGACCCTCCAGCGGGTGATAAGGACCCGTTAAGCGCCTTGAAGTTCACCCCGGATGATAGGAACTCTGGGGGCAATTCAAAAGGGGCCACATCGCTGTTAACTCCTGAGTTACCCATCAGTTTAAGGGAGAGTATTTCCATTAGCCTAGATCCGTTATGATTCCATCAGTCACTGTAACCGTCTTGCCTGAACCATCGATGAAGGATCCTGTCTCCCCCGCTGCCAGCATAGCTTCTGCTGCCAGTAAATTGGCCTTAGGCGCGAACGTGTCCCAGCAATACGCGTAATCGAGAAGCGAGTTTGTGTACTTTGGTAGAGTGTTAGTTGTGGCTGATGACAGCCTAATATTCCCGTCTTCTATCTGAAGGAAAGTTTCCGGAACCCCAACCGATCCAGCACCTTTTTGCGCTATGGTTACAGCGTTAGTTCCCCCGTCAAGGGCAAAGGACCCTTCAAGGTCGCCTTCTGTTTCCCCTGAGTATATCCCGAAGCCTTGCCCCTCAGAGGTGCCGTCGTCAATAACATGCACCTTACGAAGCACTTGGATGCTCCCGTCCGTCTCTTTCTCGAAAAAGTTATCCTGAGCCCACTTCTTGGGAATCAGGGATCGATCGGTTGTCGGATCGGTTGACCCGCTGGACTGAACCTGTACCTGCCCATCGAACATGTTGATCTGTGTTTCAGGGTTACCTAGCGATGAAGTCGCGAGGTCCCCCACCTGCCTAATATGCACGTGCCCTGAGACATCAGCCAAGTTAAACAGTGCTCCCCACTCATGGCCGGTGGCAAACCGTTTGATGTTCATGCCTCCGAAACCGTGGTCTTCATCCCCGATCACTACCAGGGAGCCATCTATGGTCAGCTGACCATCAATTACCTGGGATCCGACATTCCCTACCTTGGACCCATCCAAAGCGGTTAGCTGATCCTGGAGGTTGGAGGTTGTCCCCCCTAGGAAGTTGATCTCGTCTTCAGTGGCCGTGATCGCCTTAGCAAAGCCGTTTCCGTCCTTGCCTCCGAAGGTTTTGATCAGGACCTCTTTGAGTAACCGGAGGTGATCATCGCCTTCTGAAATGTCCGCGTCTAGTTCGGGCCATTTAGGGTCCAATCCCCCTATAAATTCTGCGTTTTCAATAGCCATATTTTACTCCGAACAAGGTTTAGTTGATAAAGTGGTGGCTGGTATTTCTGTCCACACACTTGTACTCTTACATTTTACGACCCATTCTGGCAGCACGATAACCCCGTCTACCAGCTGGCCCACGATCATCTGACCTAAGATCTCGCTACCCATCAGATCACCCCGATCCCGGCTACTATGTACGAAGTAGGGAGGTTCATCCTGACTGCACAGGGAATGTTGGACGTCAACCCTGATGAAGTAAGTATGAATTTCATACCACTACCCTGGGCCGTTAACGATCCAAATGACACCGCCTGCGCTGAATTGTTAGCCCTGTACAAGGTAAAATCCGGGGCGCCCCCTTCAATCTGAGGGGACTCCGCCATCATAGAGGTTAATGGTATAGCCACGTGAATATCAGTAGAGCTACTTATATGCCCTGTAAACGCGGTATACGACTGGAGCACCTGACAATATCTCTGGCACCGGGCCCACTCATCTGCTGGATGGACATCTTCAAACTTGGTAGGTTCGCTAGCTAATTCCACCTGAACATCTGCGAAATCAAAGGTAGCATTTGTGTCAGCGTTATTTCCGGTTATCGCCACAAGTAGAGCGGTATTAGACCCGTTAGGCGCCATAGTTATAGTCGTTACACCGGATACTGCGTACCAGGTGTCCGCGTCCGCCATTGCTTGATCGCTCCCATAAACCGGGGTGTCAAGCCCTACATTGCTCCCTTCAAATCCATCCCTGAAGCTGAGACCGAAACTTATTGTTGATCCTGCTACTGAGCTTTTTACTATGAAGGACACAGCAACCTTAGTTCCTATCGGAAACTGGCATGGCAGGCCTGTAGTCTTTAGCTCAATAGCGTGTTTTATGGTCTTGTTAGCGGAAGCGTTATCAGTGGCCCGCAACGATTGCCCACTAACCGACGTGGCACTAAGGGCCCTTGAGCCCTCGAAAGTAGATGACCCACCCTGCCACATGTCCGCAGCGAAGAACATCCCTGCTACCGCTTGGGTTGCGCCCCGCTGCCATACAGTGAACCCTCCATTAACTGCCAGGTTCCGTCCTTGAAGGCCGGCAACCCGGGCGTTAATCTCTGCTAAACTTTTCACTTGGATCATTATAGTAACTCCATTTCAGCGCCGGTTAGGGCAATATCCCATATTTTTAAATTTCTTATATGCCCGAAAGTGTTGGTGTCAAAAACCCATCCATTGTTTAGCAGGTCCATGCCCCCGGGAAGAGTTGCTGCTGTCGGAGTCACCGGGCCGCCCGTCACTAGCGAACTGTCCCTGAACTTTCCGACTTCGCCAAGTTCCGCGTCGTAGGACCACCCGAACTTAGTCATATTGTGGATTAATTCAGCCACTGGCATCATTATACTAGCGGCAACATACGTCATTGTCGGATCGGCACCCGCGATGATATCGATCGACCGGTCGGAGTCATCCGACATGTTGAACAGGCGTTGAGTATTAACCGGATCCACTCCCAGGATATCTATCTCCACGGTTATACTGTTACTGGCCACGGCGCTAGTACAGTTACCTGGCGCGGTGGCTTTGCACCGTTCAGGCGCCCTTTCAACCGCCGTAGTTTTACTGAACATGAAGCTAGTTACGAATGGGTGCTCCTCCGCCTGGGAGTATGCAATCTCGAAATATTCCTCAGTATCCCCTTCTCCTAGTCCAAATAGGGTAAACAGGGTGTTCCCCGGAGTATAATTTTCAATTTTGTGTCTCACCCACTCAGTGGTTAGGGTGACATCAGCTGCCCCGCTATCCTGTCCCATTCTGAATACCATCCCCTCCCTGCTGGATCGAACCCAGGCAGAGAAACTGGTGACAACTCCCGCATTTAGGACTGCAGAATGGACCCCGAAGGTTGAAGACGAACCGCCGTCATTCTTGATCTGGATAACATTATCCAGCCCCGCGGGATTGGTTCCCGGGATTGAGGTTACATTAACCACGCCCCCGTGCTTAATCCACTGAGCATTGTTAAAATTGTTACTCTGGAGGGCTAAGTTTTTCCCATAACCCTCGACTAATAGACCTTGCTCCTCGAACCGGGGTTCATCCCACCCAACGAATTGAAGGACGCCGTACCGATCCACATAAGACGCGTCAGAAAGCCGCTCAAAGTCTACGTGGCCGTTACCCTGCGCAAAGGCAAGGTTGCTGGACAATGGCAGGTGCGCAAGTGGCCTGGTGGTCCTGCCTATGGCCCCCTCAAGGTCTGAAGCCGCCGCTTTTTCGGCGTCTAACTCCAGGAGAGCCCCATCAACATCAGTGGCGGATATCCCGCCCGCAGGTGTGAACCCGATAGCTGTGGCATTGTGCCGGTAATTCGACCCGTCAATGTGCGCGACCAGGATGTCGGTATTAACACCCACATCATCCACCGTTGCAATGGCATTGGCGCCTGTAGGCGGGTTAGCCCCGCCGCTGGCTGCTGCCAGGGACGCGTGCTGGTTGGTGGATAGCTTCAACGCTGCCAGGCTGTCGATTGCCGATTGAACGTTGCTTCCTAACGCGTAGGTGTCCGAGTAATTTATGTTGATCGCATTGGTTGCCGATCCGGCCCCACTACCTGATGAGGTGGCTGAGTCTAGGGGGAAAATCTCCGCCGTAACACCCCAAACCGAGGCATTTTTATCCACCACGATCTGACCCATAAGGATCATTTTATCGGTCTCAACCGGGAATAGCGTTGAGGCCCTGTCCGCAAATAAGTTAGTCACGGCGGTCGCGTGATCGTCGTATTCCTGCTGTGCGTACACCATGAACCGATCGCCTGTCATCGACTCGAACAGGTAATGGATGACAGTCTTCCCGTTGGCTATGTTGTCGAGGGAACCCGCGCCATCCTGCTCAAACTGCCCTGTAGGGACTACACTGACCGCTGCCAGTAGCTGTGTCGTCCCGTTGTTATACAGGATAGGGTAGAAGTCCGCGAAGGGAACCAAGGCGGTCCCCGCTGCTACTATCGCCCTTACGTTTTGATCGTTTTTCGCAACGGCATAGTTCCCGCCCACGATAAATATCGACCCGCTGTCTCTCCACATGGAAAGTTCTGCAAGTGATACATCCGTTGGACGTAGGACCATCCCTTTTATCCGGGATCCAAGCTCAATATAGTCGATCAAATCTAGCAGGGTGTTACCCACCTGATTGCTAACAACCGGCGCGGTTAACACCCCGGTTATGACTTGATCCTGGTATTGAACCGATCCTAGTTTGATCAGGTCACGCCGTTGGGCTGAGCTGAAACCGTTGGGGGCGTTAACCACAAGGCCGTTGACGTCGATTCCGATATCAGTGATACCCAATCCGGTGACAACTGGCATCCCCGCATTTGCCAGGAGGTCATAGGTCTGTTGGATCCACGATACGTCAATAGTGGCCTGATCTTCGGGGTCACTATAGCTGTCAATAATTTCACCGTTACCAGCTTCAACCGTGATGGCTGTTGCGCCGTTTCCGGATAGGCCGCCGCCCTGTTCCAGCCCCGAAATTGCGGACTCTCTGAAGCTCACGTCAGCATCTAGGATTACAGCGGCTGCACTGAGTTCATCAATCGCTGCCTGAACGTCAACCACGTTGAGTGCTGAGGCTGCGTCGTCGTACCTGATGTCTGAGGCTTCATGCGCCGCGACGGGGTCGTCTAGGTGATCATTAATTCTCGAGTCCAGGTCCTCTAGGGATCCTTGGACATCCATAGGAGCCATTGTAGCCGTTGGCACGCTACTGATCGCGCTGGCTAAGTGGGCCCCGGGTGTCTTAGATATGTGGTCTGTGGCTACAGTCAACCCGGCCTGTGTAGCAAAAGGATTGGTAGCGGACGGGGCGTTAGCCTGGTCCATTGCGTCCTTCTGTGCCTGAGTAGGGGCCAAACCGGCCTGGACCGATATATTGTTCTCATTGGTCGTTATTCGTGCCGCATTGCTGCTTATACTGGCCAGTAGGGCATCATAGGCGTGGGCGTTAAACGTGCCCGAGACTACCGCCGTTCCTGATAAAATTATCGGTGAGGGGCTGCCGTCTGTGTACGTGCCGTTAACCAGGGTCGCGTGTACCGTGGTCCGGACTATGCGGTCGGATCCGTTGAAGGATCCCATGCCTACCTCTCGGTTAGCGCCGTCTGATATCGAGTAATAGACCTCTTCACTTCCGAAGCCATCGCGGAACCGGGTCTGATTGATGGACACTACGCCCGTTAGGACTAGATCGCCCTGGCCAGTAGTGCTACACCCTTCCTGGGACCAATCTTTTAGTTTATTCGCCATGATTTTCTTATCCTAGTCTGATTCGTAGAGAGGGACCGGACCACCGGGACTTGTCGTCCTCCGCCTGTAGTTCTGCTACCGCACCTTTAAACCGCTGGTTCCACATTTCTGATGATGCAGTGTCTTTAGCAAAAGCGCAAATTTCAACCAGCAAACCGAAGATGTACACATCCGGAGCCGCCTTAGCTATCACGTTATTGGGTTCTGCTGCTGTCAAATTGGGGACTCGTTGCATGTAGACCACTTCCATCTGGTCTGCGTGAAAGACGGGGTTGATCTGTATCTGGTTGTTAATGAAGGTGTACACCAATTCGTCTGATGCCCCCGACATGTTGTTATTCATGGTTTCAGGGTTGACATAAACCGGGGTGATCATGACCCCGTCCCTGTTTACTTGGATGTCACGGATTGAGAGCATGTCCGCCGGCGTAGCGTAGTAGCTGGTTCCCTCGATCAAACTTAGGACCGCTCTGTTCATCAAGATCCTGATAGAGAGTAACCGGTCGAGCCTTGCTTCTACCATCCTGAGGAAGGTATCCACGTGGCTGGCTGTC
>QNDS01000128.1 GCA_003644925.1 Candidatus Fermentibacterota bacterium | reverse complement strand
TGCTGCTGGCGGTGCGCGGAAGTGCAGATGCCCTTGCTGCGAAACCTCTCTCGATATTCTCCTGCTGCCCGACCGCGCCATTGAAGTGGCGCGATGTAACTTCTCAGAATCTGGGCGCTTGCGCCAAGCACTTCATACCCGTTGAGTACATTTCTATGCCGCTCTCCGGCTTCATGGCACCCGTGACCCTGGTTGGAAGCCTTGTGCAGCACACCGCAGAGACTCTGAGCGGTGTTGTACTGAGCCAGCTGACGCAGCCCGGGACTCCGGTTATTTACGGCGGTTCACCTGCCGCATTCGATGTGCGGTACGAGACCACACCCATGGGAGCTGTGGAAACGCAGATGATAGATTGCGCCTACAATGAAATAGGCAAGTATCTGAACCTTCCAACTCAGGCGTATATCGCCCTGAGCGATGCAAAGCAGCTGGATGCGCAGGCAGGGCTTGAAACCTCAATGGGCGCGACTCTCGCTGTCCTGGCGGGAATAAACAACATATCCGGGCCTGGAATGCTGGATTTCGAAAGCTGCCAGAGCCTTGAAAAACTGGTGGTTGATAACGAAATCTGCGGAATGACCCTCAGGCTTGCAAGGGGGATCGAACCGAAGGAAGATTTCCCTGCAAAGCCGATCTTCGAGGAGCTTCTGCGGGAGAAACACCTGCTTATCGCGAACCATACAAGGAAATATCTGAAGGATGAGCACTATTTTCCCGGGGCTGTAATAGACAGGGCGAACAGTTCAAGATGGAGAGAAGAGGGAAGCCTGACAATAGGAGAGCGGGCAAAAAGCGAGATCGCAAGGTTGCTTGGCGGGTACGAACCCACCGGATTATCCGATGATGTCCTGGCGGAAATGAACGGTTTGATGAAAGCGGAAGCCGCAAGGTTCGGGATGACCGTCCTGCCGCATGAGGATCTATGAGATCTATAGTTGATTTTGCTCCTGATGATGTAATTCTTGACCGCGCTGCAATACTGGGCAGCCAGGGCATTCCCGGCGATGCTGATCTTACGGACAATTTCGAGCGTATCTACAGCGAGGCTATCGACCTTTACCAGGAGCTTGCGCAGCCTGCGGGGATAGTAAGCGGAATAACGATCTCACGTTTCGAGGAAGTTTTCAGGGGAGAAGGGCGTAACGAGCCTGCGAACCCGGTTGAGGATATTTTCAGGAGAAGCGGATATCTCGCGCTGTTTGCTGTTACGCTCGGAGCGGTTCTGAGCTCCAGGGTTACGGAGCTTTTCAATAATGGAGATTATGCATCCGGATATATGCTTGATTCCGTCTCTTCTTTCGCTGCGGACAAACTCACTGATCTTGCCGCAGCATATCTGAAGCTGGAACTTACCGATAAGGACCCTGCGGCATCTTCCTGGCGGGTTCTCGGCTACAGCCCGGGGTACTGCGGATGGCATATAAGCGGACAGAAGAAACTCTTTGAAGTCCTTCGTCCGGACGAGACAGGTATTACACTGAATGAGAGCTGTCTCATGAGCCCGATAAAGACCGTGTCCGGTGTTCTGATTGCCGGACCCGGTGAAATTCATGAATTTGTGAATTCCTACCCTTTCTGTGATACATGCAGGGCTAAGTCATGTATCGGGAGGATGCGGAATCTGTAATATGGTCATTCACTAGATACGCGGGGGATAAATATGGAACTACTGGAACAGATATCGGAAAATCTGCAGAACGGTTTTGATGAGAAAGTCGCCGCGCTGACAAAAGACGCCGTTGAGAAACAGATACATCCGAAAGAAATACTTCAAAATGGTCTTATCGCGGGAATGAACGTTGTCAGCAAAAAATTCAAGAACCATGACATTTTTCTTCCCGATGTTCTGCTTGCAGCAAGGGCGATGAACAGTGCGATGGAAGTACTGAAACCGCTTCTTATAAAGGAAGGGATTCCGATCCGCGGAAAGGTTGTGATAGGTTCTGTCAAAGACGATCTGCATGATATTGGCAAGAACCTGGTCGCAATCCTGCTTAAAGGAGCCGGTTTCGAGGTTATCGACCTTGGAAACGATGTTCCGGCGGAGAAGTTCATCAGCACGGCCATGGAAGAGAACGCGCACGTGATAGGAATGTCCGCTCTTCTTACCACAACCATGCCTGTCATGAAAAAAGTCGTTGATCTTGCAAAGGATGAGGGACTGTACGGCAGGGTCAGGATTATCGTGGGCGGGGCGCCCGTTTCAAAAGAGTACGCGCTTGAAATAGGAGCTGACGCATACAGTTACGATGGCGCAAATGCCGTTGAGACAGTCGAATCGTTCTTCCCTGTGAATAGCTGATGATCAATCTGCTTGAACGGCTCCGCAGCGGCGAAATACTGGTTTCGGACGGTGCCATGGGAACGATGCTGTTCGAGCGGGGTCTGAAAAGCGGCGATTGCCCTGAAGCGATGAATCTTTCAAATATCGATGTACTTGAGGATATAGCCCGGCTCTACCTCGATGCGGGAGCCGATCTTATTCAGACGAATACGTTCGGGGGGTCACCCCTGAAACTTGCATCCTATTCCCTTTCAGGCGCCGCGCCCCTGATCAACAGAAATGCTGTACTGGCAGTGAAGAGAGCTGTTTCGGGCAGAGCGTACGTATCCGGGTCCTGCGGTCCCTGCGGGAAAATTCTTAAACCCTACGGTGATACCGATCCTGAAGCTGTTTACGAGAGTTTTGAAATTCAGATGCAGGCTTTTGCAGAATCGGGATGCGACGTGATCTGCATCGAGACGATGATGGATCTGAATGAAATGCTTCTGGCTTTAAAGGCTGCAAAAGAGAAGGCACCGGGAATCCCGGTAATGACGACCATGACTTTTGAAGCAACCCCTAAGGGCTTTTATACCATAATGGGCGTAACGATAGAGAAAGCGGCCCGCGCGCTCGAGGAAGCCGGCGCGGATGTTACAGGCTCCAACTGCGGGAATGGTATCGAGAACATGATAAGGATCGCGAGGGAATACAGAAAGCACACAGCTCTTCCCCTTATCATCCAGTCCAACGCCGGTCTTCCATTGATCGAAAAAGGGGAGCTTGTTTATCCTGAATCACCTGAGTTCATGGCAGAAAAAGCGAAGGAATTGGTCGATGCCGGTGTGTCGATAATCGGCGGCTGCTGCGGAACCGGCCCCGCGCATATCAGAGCCATCAGGAATTCAATCTCAACCACGGGAATTCGATGATCAAAGTACTTTTTCAGGGACATTGGGACAGGAAAGGAATCGATTATCTCAGAGATAAACTCGATCCTTCTCTGCAGCTTTTCACTGAAGAAGATAGTGTGGACGATTTTGAGATACTGATCTCCGGCAGACCGGACGAAGCACTCCTCTCCAGGTCTTCCGGCATCAAAGTCCTTATCATTCCATGGGCAGGGCTGCCTGAATCAACCGCTGTTCTGTTGAAGAAGCACCCGGCAATACATGTACACAATATTCATCATAACGCGGCTTCAGCATCGGAAATGGCCATTGCGCTCATGATGGCCGCAGCACGGCTGCTTGTTCCTGCAGATCGATCACTCCGGAATAATGACTGGACCTGGAGATACAATCAGGATAGAGCGGTTCTCATAGAGAGAAGCAGAATTCTGATCCTTGGATACGGTCATGTCGGCAGCCGCGTGGGAGCAGTTTGCAGGACAATGGGTGCGGATGTTACGGGAATACAGCGAAAACCGTCTGGACCTGCTTCGGAAGAGGGTGTACCTCTTTATTCTATAGACAGACTTCACGAACTGCTTGAGAAGACTGATATACTGATAGTAGCGCTTCCGCTGACTCCCGATACAAGAGGTATTATCGGAGATCGTGAGCTTGATCTGCTGCATGACAGGTCGATTGTGGTGAATATCGGCAGAGGGCATCTCATCGATGAGGAATCCCTCTACCATCATCTTCGCAATAACCTGATCGGAGCGGCTGGAATTGATGTCTGGTACGAATACCCTTCAGGCAAGGAAACGGTATCGGATACTCCGCCTTCTTCCTGCCCGTTCGGGACTCTGGATAACATTGTGATGTCACCGCATATGGGAGGGGCATTCAACCTTGAGGAACTCGAGAGGCAGCGTATGGTTCATCTTGTTCAGTTACTCAACCTGTATGCCGCAGGCGAACCTCTGCCGGACAGAATAGATCTTTATCAGGGGTATTGATCCGATATCTTAGCATCGTATCTTCGGAGGATACAAAGGAGACCATCATGAAGCCATCACTGATAAAACTGCTCATTATTGTGGCTCTTATGGCTTGCGCGGGGGCAACCTTTTCATCGGTCATGCCTGATTATCTGAAGAACCACATCGGTATTGAAGGGGATGTTCGGGGGGCACTTGAGATCCCGCGTGAGCTTCCGGGATTTCTGCTGGTATTCATCACCGGAATCATCGTTTCGATGCGGAGGCATAACGCGTTCGGAGCAGTCTTTCTCATTGGAATAGCTGCGTTCATCGGTCTTGCATTTCTGGTAAAAACTCTACCGGTGTTTGTCATTTTCATGGTTTTATGGTCGACATCGACGCATGCATTCATGCCTCTTCGGGATGCGGTGGCCATCGATCTTGCAGGAGTGGAGCGAAGAGGCTGGATACTGGGACGGATCGGTGCATTCCGGTCCGGAGGTCTGATACTCGGCACTGGCGCTGTATGGCTGCTGATGGAGCACTTTAAAGCGGATTTCCGGGCGATCTGGATATTTGCGGCAGGCATCATGCTTCTCGGAGCGATATTCTCATTCACGTTGCCGGAGAGGAAAGAGAGGAAGAAACCTGCAGAAAAGGTGAAGCGGTTCCTTTATCGGAAGGAATACAAGCTTTACTATCTGCTGTGTATGCTTTTCGGTGCGAGAAAACAGATATTCCTGACTTTTGCTCCGTGGATGCTCGTAAGCCTGTTCGCTCAGACCGCGCCCGATCTTGCGGTTGTCATGGGTATCAGTGCGATCCTGGGATTGTTCATCAAACCCTGGTTCGGCAATATGATAGACAGATTCGGGGAGAGAACTATACTGATGGTCGATGCCGTTCTTATCGCACTGCTGTGCACGGGTTATGCTGTGGTTCCGAATGTGTTTCAGCCCGGAGTCGCGCTGCTTCTTCTATATTCATTCTTTATCATGGATGAACTTCTGTTCAGCCTGGCGATGGCAAGAACCACTTATCTATCGAGTATCGTACATGACAAAAATGATATGATCCCGACGATGGGGCTGGGGGGAACGCTCGATCATGCCGTCTCGATGATAGTCCCGCTGATAGGCGGAATCCTATGGGTAACCATTGCACCATGGGCCGTGTTCACATTCGCGGGGCTTGTAGCCATCGTAACATTTTTCGTCGTTCGCCGCATACCACCGAAGCTCGATCCGGCTCATGCATGAAGTGATTGATATTACCTGCTTTTACACCTGACACTTGCCTGATTGTAATAATCATTTCATTATTGATATTATACGAGGGCATCGACAACGGTTTGCGGTGACAATGGAGGGAAAAATGTCACGAACATCGTTCTTATTACTTATGCTGTTACCGATGATAGGTGTTTCGATACTTGCTGATTCAGGATCGTATTCAGATTATTTAATACTAATTGATGATTATTCATGGTTTTATGATGGCAGTGTGATGAACGGACCTGTAAGAAGTAATAGCATGTTGCATATACGCAGTCTGACAACTGGTCGTGATAACGATCCCTGGTTCTACAGCCTTACGACGGCTCTGGATTCAATATACACTATACTCCCTGATACCTTTCTGATAATCTCATCAACCCTGCCTCACCCGCTTGAGACGAATCTCTGGGTGGAACCGTACGAGCTTATGTGCGAGGGACCTCCATGGTTCAACCTTGGAGCGGACTCGATTCCTTTCGGGTCCGACAATGTGAACTGGCAGAGCACATATTACGCTGCTGTTGAGAGTGGCCTCTGTTTTACTTCTGTAGCGTCAGGCACCCGCGTGATCCTTGAATCGGACAGCATTCACCTCAGGGAAACCTTTGACGGGCCGGTACTTTCCTATTGCATAAGCGACCTTTCGGAACCGGTTGTATGGATTGATAACGCCCCCGGCGATGATATCTACATCAGGTCCATACCCCCGGACAGCGGCTCGGGCATTACCGTACCGGTGACACTGGGCTGCAACGGTAACGTTTACATTATGGGGGATATCCGGTACGAACCTCTCTCGGGAGGAATTCTGGGGCTGATTACCGTTAATGGGGATATCATGATTGCAGATACACCTTTAAGTGAACTCTGGGAAGGAATATGGGCTATCGAGACGGAAAAAGATATGCTCTGTTCCGGGTCTCTGCTGATCATCGATGGACTATTCTGTGCTGAAAACGCGTGGGAACCACATCCTGCTGTTGATTTTACAATGTTCGGCAGCATACAGCTTCCTAAATATTATATAACAGTATATGTAGGAGGCACGAATACATGGGGATATTTTATCAAACCCGATTTTGATCAGAGGCTGTTCGATGTAAGTCCGCCATTTTACCCGACCTACGATACCGGCACCGGTATTGAAGAAGACCCTGCCGGATTGAACACTGAGCCGCTTCTCCGGGTTCAGGGCAACCCGTTCGGGGATTATCTTATTCTGAACATCACCTCTGATATCGCAGTAACTCATGATGTATACCTTCTGGACCTGTCGGGCCGCATGGTCAGGGAGAGTTCCATAAGGGATACGGTAACGCTTCAAACAGGTGACCTTCCCTGCGGAACGTACATTCTCCTCGTGGAGTCACCCGACGGTATTCACCAGAGTTACAAGGTAGTAAAGCTCTAACCTGCATATTTCACCAGTATTTTACTTCCGGCTTGCATACCATTGGTTGTTATTGAATATTCATAGATTAATATCAACGAATGGAGAGAATGATGAAAAATGCTGCGATAACTGTATTTATGGTGCTCCTGTGTACCGCCGCGGTAAGCGGTTACTCTGGGGCAACTTTCAGAGAAATCCTTCCCGGTGGAACGGTTAACCTGGAGTACGAAAGTACTGAGTCGTTTGAATTGAGTGCTTCGATTGCAATTCCCCCGGACTACGATTCTTCGGGTGTGATATGGCATTACAGTGTTGTATCAGGTCTTACTCAGAAGATCGTTCCGATCGGTTACAATGCCGGTTACGTGTTCAATGGAGGATGGTACGGCGGGGGCAAGATGTTCGAAGGTACGGGTGGAAACGGGGTTCCGGTCTGGGAGATAGCGGAGCCTGCTACCGGGGCCAACGAATACTGGACTAACTGGGGAACAGGAACGGCTGCAGCAGAGAGCAGCGACATCTTCTATTCCATAATCAGATACTCTATCTACAACGATAACGGAACTCCGGGAGTTCCGGGTGATGACTGGCTTGTTTCGGACAACAACTGTGAAATACGCTGCTACGATCATTCATCGGCCACACCGCTCTGGACCTATATCGGTACGGACAGTATCGATGCCGGCTCGGTGGATAACCCAGGCAGGTTCATGTGTTCCGATGATGGAACTGTTCTGGCAGTCGGCTGCCGCATAGATGGTTTTATGGCGGTTGTTTTCTTCAGCAGCAGCAGCAGTGTGCCGATATCGGTATACGAAGACCCATCGGTCACGAATATGCCCAGACAGATCAGGCTTACGGAAGACGGTTCGAAGTGCATCTTCCGTACTTCAGTGCTGTACAGGGTGGATACAGCCACCGGGGTTCTTGAGGATTCCTACAATCTGGGTGCTTCAACCGACTGTTTCGGTGTATCCTCCGATGGTTCCGTGGTGGCTTATGGATTCACTTCCATTCGTGTCGCAGTATGGGACGGATCTGCATACAATCTCGAATGGGCCAGGTCGGTAAGCGGTTATTACGCAGGCGGCGCTGCGGTTGCGGATGACAATGCCACCATTTACTTCGGATGCTACAAAAGCAACTACCTGACCAATCGCATAACACGGTTCGATATCTCCAGCTCAACCCCGCTCTGGACCTACGATACCCCCACAGGCGGCGGAGGATACCAGGATGTGGTCGAGTGGATGGAATGCTCTGAGGATGGAAGATGGCTTGTCATAGGCTCCTGGGGATGCCAGACGGGCGGA
>QNDS01000127.1 GCA_003644925.1 Candidatus Fermentibacterota bacterium | reverse complement strand
CGGGGCTCTGTACTCTGACTTGCCTTTCCTGTAATCTTACGTACCTGTACGATCTCAGCGGGAACGGTGATGTCTGGACGATAACTTGTCCTATCCCCGTCGACCCCAATCACGGATACATGGTAAATGGTCAAGGCAGCTGGCCTCCTGATCCTCCGGCATGGCCAGGAATTTGTCACAATAATATGGTCAGCCTTGCGTCTGCCTGCGCGATATATTTCGGAACGTATAATAGATATCCTGAAGAACTCAGTGAACTCGGAACAACTGGTATTTATGAGAACTGGGATAATCCATGCCCAGGCTGCGGGGAATTGTATAACTATTCAACGGATTTGTACGTTACTTATACTATTCAGTGCCCGATGCCCACCGATCCCGATCACGGGTACGTGATCGATGGTGTTTGCAGCTGGCCTCCCGATACTTCAGGATGCCAGGACGCATGCCGCAGTAATATGATGAGTCTTTTTTCTGGTTGCGCAATGTTCTACGGTTATGAGAACCGTTATCCCGTGCATCTGAAAGAACTGGGCATATCGGGTGTTATGGAGAACTGGGATCTTGTGTGCCCCAGCTGCGGAGAATTGTACGCGTACTATTCAGACCCCGCCTGCACAACGTGCGTGATTCAATGCCCCCTGCCGAACGACCCTGGTCATGGTTTCATCGAGGACGGCTGCATCAGCTGGTAATAAATGGAAAAAACTAATTGATGTACGAACAGCAGTAATCCAGAATACCTGATGTGCGTATTTTGAAAGAGGAATCTGCTTTTACCTCGAATACATCCCCTTCTCTGAACACACTCCAGCTTTCTTCTCCCTGAAGAAGTACTTCCGCCTCTCCGGCAAGGATCTCCATGAGTTCCTTGTCGGCAGTATTGAACTCGTACTCTCCGCGCAGCATGAGTCCGAGGGTTTTCCGAGAGCCGTCGGGGAATATGACAGTCCTGCTCGTTACTGAACCCTCGAAGTACGTGTTAGCTTTTTTCACTACCGTTACGTTATTATACTCTAACATTCTCATTCTCCTCCTGTTCTATTTCAGCCAAGCGCATCAATATTCACATTATTTATTGTCATATCCCGGTTGGATAGGATGGGGTACTTTCCTGTCTCCCATTATCAGGAGCCTGAGGCTCTGGAGGAAGAACCTGAGTTTGAAATTGCCGGAATTTTCGCTGAGTTCGGGGAAGTTATCCATTGATCTTGTGTTCAGAACCTCCAGATCCGGTCTCCATTCTATGGTTCCCGGTTTTCGGATATCGAACAGGTAGAAAAATCCGCTGACATATCCTGAGGAAGTATCCTTCATCTCAACCGTCAGAAGATAATCGCACCTGGCATCTGCCATGATATCGAAGGAAACCCTTCGCCTGCCCGCAGGCACAACTATCGCCCTTCGTCCGCTTGAGAAAAGCAGGCTGTACCTGCCTTTGTCGGGCGGGTGCTGGGGAGTTCTCCAGCAGGACACTCCATTATGCAGGAACCACCTTCTCGCTACAGCTTCGGCAAGCAGCACTTCAAGGAAATCCGGGGCTTCGGAACCGCGTGATTCCCTTGCCAGTTTCTTAACCAGACGTAGTGGGATTACAGTATTCATTGAATGGTATTCTTTCGAAAATATGCCGCTTTGCCATCATTGCATTTCGTCTTCCATTTTGGTAAATTCATACCCGTATATTTCATGAAATAACCCAGGCAACAAGTTTAGTACAGGAGAAAGCGAATGGACAAGAAAACAGCCCTGCATGACAAACATGTCGACCTAGGCGGCAGGATGGAATCCTTTGCCGGTCATATCATGCCTATCAAGTACACTTCGGTAAAGGAGGAGCACAATGCAGTCCGCTCCGGAGTGGGCATTTTTGACCTTTCGCATATGGGTGAATTCAGGGTGAAGGGGAAAGACGCTGCGAAGTATCTGGATTACATTTTGACCAACGATTCGGATGTGGAACCTGGAAAGGCCTATTATTCAACAATGTGCTACCCTGACGGTGGTATTGTTGATGACCTGATCGTGTACAGGATCGGTCCCGATGAATACCTGATCATTGTCAACGCATCCAACATCGAGAAAGACTGGGCATGGGTGAACAACCATACGGCAGGCTACAGTATAGACCTGACCAACGAGAGTGATGAAACAGCCCTCATTGCCATTCAGGGTCCTGATGCTGAGAAAGTGGCTCAGAAGCTTACCGATGAGAAACTTATGGAGATAGGTTACTACGCTCATACGTCCGGTGTTTTTGCCGGAAAGAAAGCCCTGATTGCGAGAACCGGTTATACAGGTGAAGACGGATTCGAGATCTACATCAAATTTGAAGACGCTGAAGCCGTATGGGATGCTGTCATGGAAGCCGGCTCCGAGTTCGGGATAAAGCCTGTAGGATTGGGCGCCCGGGATACTTTAAGGCTTGAGGTGGGATACCTGCTCTATGGAAATGATATGGATCACACAACCACTCCTATGGAAGCCAGACTTGGCTGGGTTGTAAAACTGAAGACCGATAAAGAGTTCATCGGCCGCGAAGTAATGGCCAGACAGAAAGAGGAGAAGCCGGCCAGGTATATCGTTGGGCTGGAGGTTCTGGGGAAGGGATTTCCAAGGCAGGGTGCCGAACTGTTTGAAGGCAACAGAAAAGTTGGAGTAGTCACAAGCGGTTCCCTGGCACCGACCCTCGGACATGGAGTCTGCCTGGCGTTTGTTGAAAAGGGTTTCCATAAGAAGGGAACCGAGCTTGAAGCCGAGGTAAGAGGAAAGAGAATTCCGGTAAAAACCGTCAAACTGCCATTCTACAAAGACGGCAGTAGAAAGTAACGCTAGGAGGAGAAATGTCTAATATTCCTGAAGGACTTCGTTATACGGAAACGCACGAATGGATAAAAGACCTGGGAAACGGCGAATATATGATGGGTCTTACGTCCTATGCTCAGGAACAGATGGGCGAGATCGTAATGGTGGAATTTCCCGGCATTCAGGATTTTACTTCAGGTGATGTTCTGGGCACTCTTGAAGCAGTGAAGACTGCCGAGGATTTTTATGCTCCGTTTGATTGTAAGGTTGTACGGGTCAATGATGGTCTTGAGGATGAACCTGCCCTTATCAACGAGAGCTCTTACGAAAAAGGATGGCTTATCGTGGTGAAAACTGATGATCCCTCCGGCTTCGCCGGACTTAAGAGTGCCGAAGAGTACTCCGAATTCATCGGTGAGTAGTCAATGAGCAGATTCGTACCGAACGGCCCTGCGCAGAGAGAGAAGATGCTCCGCGCTATCGGCGCTACAAAATTCGAAGATCTACTCGAACCGGTCCCGGAAAAATTCAGGTTGAAAGAGAAACTCCAGCTTCCCGAACCGCTTTCAGAGTTTGAACTGACCTGCGAATTCGAGGAATTTGCCCGGAAAAACACTGGAGCCGATCTGGCCTGTTTCATGGGAGCCGGAGCCTACGATCATTTCATCCCTGCCGCTGTGGACCATATTCTTCTCAGGAGCGAATTTTACACAGCTTACACACCCTATCAGGCTGAGGTAAGCCAGGGCACTCTTCAGGCGATTTTTGAATATCAGACCATGATTGCAAGGCTTACCGGAATGGATATGGCGAATGCTTCCATGTACGACGGCGCATCTGCCGCCGCCGAAGCCTGTCTCATGGCTATGCGGATTACGAGGAAGCAGAATATTCTGGTTGCCGGTTCACTCAATCCGGGATGGCTCGATGTTATTAGAACCTATCTGAAAAGAGACGATTTCGAGATAACCGAGATCCCTTTCCTTGAGGACGGTTCCCTCGATCTTGCGATTGCAGCCGAACTCATTGAAGGTGGTGCTGCAGCAGCAGTGCTTGTTCAGTACCCGAACTATTTCGGCCTTATCGAAGACCTGCAGCCTGTTGCGGATCTGATTCATGAACATAAAGGGCTTTTCATAGTTGCCGCTGACCCCGTAGCCCTGCCCCTTCTCCGGTCACCCGGAGATGCCGGAGCTGATATTGTTGTCGGAGAAGGCCAGAGCATGGGAATACCCATGTCCTACGGCGGACCCTATATCGGTTTCATGGCTGCGAGAATGAAACTTGCAAGGAAAATGCCCGGGAGAATAATCGGCAGAACCACTGACCGGGCAGGTCAGACCGGTTACGTTCTGACCCTTCAGACCCGCGAACAGCATATAAGGAGGGACAAAGCCACAAGCAACATCTGTTCCAATCAGGCGCTTATGGCCCTCGCTAATGTGATCTACCTGTCACTGATGGGCGAGAAGGGATTCCGGGAAATTTCCAGCCAGTGTTACCACAAGAGCCATTATCTCGAGAAGAAGCTCCTTGAAATCCCCGGTGTTTCCAGGATTTTCGGGAATACACCGTTCTTCAGAGAATTCGCAATCTCGTTCCCGATCTCTTCAATTGAACTTCGGGATAGAATGATCGAGCATGGTTTTCTTGCCGGTGTTCCGATCGTTGAACTTGGAGAGGGCGCCATGCTTGTTACCGTAACTGAAAAGCGTACCAGGGATGAGATCGACAGGTACATCGGAGCTGTGACCCAAATCTGCAGGGGAGGTTCAGCATGAAGACCATATTTGAACTCAGCAGCCCCGGAAGATTAGGTGTATCGCTGCCTGAACTTGATGTACCGGAAGCCCCAGATATTCCCGCAGGACTGTCGCGCGGAAGCGAAGGTGGAACTGGCCTGCCCGAAACAACTGAAGGACAGATCCTGAGGCATTTCATTAAGCTCAGTACCATGAATCATCATGTTGATAAAGGTATGTATCCGCTGGGCTCCTGCACGATGAAGTACAATCCTAAACTGCATGAGAACCTTGCAAGGATCAGGGGTCTCTCGGGAATTCATCCCCTTGTTCCGGACGCGCTTGCAGCAGGTTCACTGGAGCTGATGTACAGACTTGGTGAATTCCTGTGTGAAATAACCGGTTTCAAAGGAGTGTCGCTGCAGCCCGCTGCCGGAGCTCAGGGTGAATTCTGCGGTTTAATGCTCATTAAGAGTTACCACGAAAGCAGGGGAGAGCCGAACAGGAACGAAATCCTTATGCCGGATTCCGCTCATGGAACCAATCCCGCGACTGCAACCCTTGCCGACTGCGTAGTTGTGGGAGTTGAATCAAATGAATTCGGCCTGGTCGACCCTGATGATCTCAGACGGAAAGTCGGTCCCAATACGGCTGCCTTCATGCTTACAAACCCTAATACACTTGGTCTCTTTGAATCCAGGATAGAGGAACTTACTTCTATTGTTCATGAAGCCGGTGGACTGAACTATATGGACGGGGCAAATATGAACGCCCTGCTTGGTATTGCGAAACCAGGAGAGATGGGATTCGATGTATGCCACCTTAACCTCCACAAGACTTTTTCAACCCCGCACGGAGGAGGAGGACCCGGCTCAGGTCCCGTAGCATGCACTGAAGAGCTTGCCGCCTTCCTGCCGGATCCCGCGGTCATACTTGAAGATGACGGTGGCTACAAGCTCTGCAGAAAGCAGAATTCCTTTGGAAGACTGCTTGCTTTCCACGCTAATACCGGAGTTCTTTACAAGGCCTACGCCTATATCCGGACACTCGGGGCTGCAGGACTGAGGGAAGTCAGTGAGATTGCTCTGATCAACGCGAATTACCTGAAGGCAAAACTCGGAGACTATTTTGATAATCCCTTCGACAACGGTCCCTGCATGCACGAATTCGTTCTTTCGGGAGACAGGCAGGCAGAACAGGGAGTGAAGACACTCGATATAGCCAAGAGGCTTCTGGATTATGGTTTCCATGCGCCCACTGTCTACTTCCCGCTTATTGTACACGAAGCAATGATGATCGAGCCTACCGAGACGGAGAGCCTGGAAGATCTGGATTCTTTTGTTGAAGCCATGATATCCATTGCGGAGGAAGCCGAAGAAAAGCCTTACCTCGTAACTGATGCTCCCGTTAATACACCTGTTCTGAGGCTTGACGAAGTGAAAGCAGTCAAGGATCTATGTATAGTGGAACCGGCTCCTGGAGAGGGAGAAAACCTATAGATGAGATGAACGGGACCACCGATCACATTCTTGAATGGGTATCCCATCCCGCTGCGGAGAGACCGGGCGCGACAGCGGTTTACGTTTTTATCATTCTGCTGTCGGGTGTTATGGCCACTTTGGTAATGGACAATAATCCCTGGTGGGGAATGGTCGGGATAACGGTTCTTTTTCTGTCGGGATGGACATATTTCCTTCCGATCAAGTTTAGAATGGACAGCGAGGGCGTTCAGAAGAAATCTCTATTCGGCAATGAGATAAAAACATGGAGTCAGGTGAAGAGCATAGTACCTGATAAATATGGTGTTCTTCTCAGCCCATTCCCTCAGCCCACAAGATTGGCCAAATTCAGGGGACTGTCTGTTCAGTTCTCCGGAAACAGAGAGGAAGTACTTGAATTCATCAGGGCACATACAGCCGGGTAGCCGGGATCTTATCGATATCGATGGCGAAGAGGACTTCTCGGAATTCATGAGTAAGATCGCGAAGGAGATCGTCCAGCGCCAGCTGACCGTTCCCGCGATAATATTCCTTGAGACCATCAAGCCTCTTTCGTTTCTTGGAAACCAGGCTCTTATATTCGCGAACCCGATCGTCTCTCTTGTTGTGCAGTCGGGTAATTATTACAAGTTCGTTAGAATGCTTGAAGACAGAGAAAACTTAGAGAAACTCACAATTGCAATAGAAGAGGAAAACGCTCTTGAAGTCCAGCGCCGGTCGGAGATGAAAGAAGCTCGCCGGAAGGAGAAGAATGACAGAAAATCCTTCTGGAGCAGGTTCAGACGGAAGAGCGATTAAAAGAACAAGGAGGTAGATGGCGGTGGCCAGCAAAGAGATCACCAGAATAATGGCGACTGACTGCGGCAGTACCACCACAAAAGCCATTCTTATCGAGAAGAAGGATGGCGAATTTCGTCTCATACGAAGGGGAGAGGCACCGACAACGGTCGAAGCCCCTGCCGAGGATGTGACGAAAGGTGTACTGAATGCTGTCGGGGAGATTGAAGACCTTGAGGGGCGCAAATTCCTCAAAGCAGGTGAAGACGGAGTCCAGGTTTCCCCCGACAGCGAAGATGGAGTGGATATTTACATGTCAACTTCATCTGCCGGAGGCGGCCTGCAGATGACCGTGGCAGGAGTCGTGAAATCCATGACGGGTGAAAGTGCCCAGCGGGCAGCGCTCGGTGCCGGTGCCATCGTCATGGATATTGTAGCCTCCAACGACGGAAGGCTTCCCCACGAGAAGGTGGCAGACATAAGAAGGCTCAGGCCGGATATGATCCTTCTTTCCGGCGGTATAGACGGCGGAACGATAGATCATGTTATCGAGCTTGCAGAAGTAATCAAAGCTGCTGATCCGAAACCGAGATTCGGTGTAGGATACAAGCTTCCGGTTATATACGCCGGTAATAAGGATGCCAGAGAACCGGTAAAGGAAGAACTCGGTGAACAGGTTGAGTTGAAGATAGTGGATAACCTCAGACCTGTTCTCGAAAGAGAGAACCTGGGTCCCGCCAGGGATACTATTCATGAACTCTTCATGGAGCATGTCATGGCCCAGGCACCCGGATATCCGAACCTCATGAAATGGGCGGGACATTACGTTGACGGCTCATGGAAACAGGTTCCGATTATGCCAACCCCCGGTGCAGTCGGAAAGCTGATCGAGGCTGTCGCGGAGAAAGAGAACATAGAGGTTATGGGTGTCGATATCGGCGGAGCGACCACAGATGTATTCAGCGTCTTTACTAGCGGTGAGGAAACCGTATTCAATAGAACGGTGTCTGCAAATCTGGGCATGAGTTACAGTGTGTCCAACGTATTTGTCAGCGCCGGTTACGACAATGTTATGCGGTGGGTCCCGTTCCACATGGACGAGGCCGACCTTCGGAACAGAATAAGAAACAAGATGATACGCCCGACTACTATCCCGCAATTGCTCAAGGAGCTTATTGTAGAACAGGCGATAGCCAGGGAAGCTCTCCGGCTTGCACTTGTGCAGCACAAGGATCTTGCAACAGGTCTAAAGGGAGTTGCTCAGGAGAGGACCATCGGAGATGCTTTCGAGCAGACCCAGAGCGGCGCGACCCTGGGCAATATGATGCATCTGGGTCTGCT
>QNDS01000126.1 GCA_003644925.1 Candidatus Fermentibacterota bacterium | reverse complement strand
GTTCTTCCTCTGTCAGTTCTCCGAAGACCGGGATGGAAATGACTTCCTTTGCGGCGGCTTCGGAAACCGGAAAATCACCCTCAGCATAACCCAGGCATTCAAAGCACTTCTGAAGGTGAAGAGGGAGCGGATAATAGATCGCGCACCCGACACTTCGCTCCCGAAGGTACTTTAGAAGAGCGTCCCGATCAGCGGCCTTAATGGTATACTGGTTGTATATGGACCAGGCTTCCTTCCTGATTACAGGAGTTGTTACCTGCTTGACTTTTCTGAGCGCTTTTCCATAGAAAACGGCATTTCTGCGTCGTCCCCTGTGCCAGCTTTCAAGGTGCGCCAGCTTGATCCTGAGAAATCCTGCCTGAATTGCATCGAGACGGGAATTGAAACCAACTTCTTCATGGATGTAGCCTCTTCCTCCATGTTCTCTGAGGCTGACTATTCTGTCTGCGATTGCCTGATCATTGGTGGTTACCATACCGCCGTCACCGAGAGCTCCAAGGTTTTTGGAAGGAAAGAAACTGAAGCAGCCAGCCGTGCCCAGGGAACCCGCTTTCTTATCGGACCACTTTGCACCGACTGCCTGGCAGGCGTCCTCAACAACGGGGATCTGCCAGTCTTTGCAGATCGACATGATCCTGTCCATGTCAGCGGGCTGCCCGAAGAGGTGAACGGGCATGACAGCACCTATCCGCGTACCGTTGCTTTTGTGAACAACACCCCTGTTTGTAACGACACAGTTATCTGTCAGCCATTCGGATAATAGCTCCGGATCCAGGTTGAATGTATCGCGGAGAATGTCCAGAAATACCGGAGTGCCACCCGCTCTCACGACTGCTCCGGCTGAGGCGAAGAAAGTGAAGGGAGTGGTCAGGACGAAATCCCCCGGTTTGACGCCAACGGCCATCAGAGCAAGGATAAGAGCATCCGTACCCGAAGCGCATCCTACTGCTCTTTCCGTCCCGCAGTAGTCAGCGAATTCCTTTTCCAGCTGCTCCATTTCGGGGCCCTTTATGAACCTTGAAGTTTCGAGGGCCAGATTGAAAACAGAGCGAAGATCTTCTATGATCGGCTCGTGCTGCCGTGTGATGTCAAGCAAGGGAACTGCCATTTTTCTTTCCTTTCAAAGAGCCTAATGAGCTCCGGCGCCGGTGAGGACGACCTTCAGGGTACGGGCAAGAATCTCAAGGTCGAGAAATGTGGACTGGTTTTCTATGTAGAAGAAATCGTATCTTAATTTGTTGGCTACACTTTCCATATCAGTATCATATTCCAGTTTAACCTGAGCCCATCCTGTCAGGCCCGGTTTGATGGTGAGCCTTTTCTGATAGAACGGGTACATTTTCCGAAGCTCCTCGACGAATACGGGACGCTCCGGCCTCGGGCCGACAATAGACATCTCACCCCTTAACACATTAAGTAACTGCGGGATTTCGTCCATGCGGGATTTTCTGAGGTATCTGCCAAGCCTTGTTACTCTGGAATCATTCCTGCCGGCCCAGACGGGACCGCTTCGCTTTTCTGCGTCGGTAACCATGCTTCTGAACTTGAAAACCTTGAAAATCTTACCACCTTTGCCAACCCTCTCCTGACGGTAGAATACCGGTCCCTTTGAATCCAGTTTTATCAGTACAGCAATAATTATCCATACAGGAAGCCCAATAAGGAGAGCAAAAATACTTATGAAATAATCGATGAAGACTTTCACGATCTTCTGCCAGAAACTAAGCCGTTCGGGCAGGATCTCCATGAAAGGCTGCCCCATTATCTGAGTACTGTGAACATGCCCTGCCACTACATCGAAGAGGTCCGGAACCACTTTCACTTTTATACCCTCTCCCGCAGCCGGAAGAAGAAGGGAGAGAATATCGTCATGGAAATTCGAAGCAATAGTTACAAGCAGCTCCCGTATTGAAAGATTCCTTATTATGCCGGGCAGATCCGCAACGGAGCCGAGAATTCGCTCTTCAGATACGGTTACAGGAGAGTCAGGCTTTCCCGGATCAATAAACCCCACCACATCATACCCCAGCGCGGTGTTCACGGCCAGGTAACGCTCGAGGCTGGAAGCAGCTTCTCCCGTTCCGACTATTGCCGCCCGCCGGACCAGCAGGCCTTTCTTGGCAAGAACCCTTTCCAGTATTCTCATACAGCCCCGCGCGAAGAAGACGAAAAGAAGAAGAGAAGCGTAATAGAAAATAATTATCCATCTGCCGATGGAAGCCGAAGGCGATACCAGGAAAGCACCGAAGAACAGTATTATGAAGCCGGAAGTAACAGGCTTTACAACAAGTTTCAGTTCGTCTGCCCAGCTCAGGTCCCAGTGAAGCCTGTAGGAGCCTGACACTATAAAGATCAGCCACCAGAACGGAACAGACAATAAGGCGCCTGAGAAGATCACGCTGTTCGATATGATAGCAGAATCAGCGAAAATGCCCGAGTCGAATTTTATCCACGCGGAAAATACCATGGCCAGGAATATCGCGACCCCATCGAATGCCATGCCCAGAGCAAGGCTTCTTTTCTTCTTCAGTTTTTTCTGCCTTTCGACTTCTTCTCCCAGGTTTCAACCGGATTTCCGGACAGTACACGTAATATACCATCAATAGACGCGATACTCATAAGCCAGAAGAAGTAGGGAAAAAGAAGCTTCGAAGGCATATACTTTTTAAACAGCCATCCTGCCATGGCAGTTGCGTGGAACAGACACAATAGGGTAAACAGGATAAGATAGAACTGCCCGCCCGAAAGGAAGCCTGCAAGAACAGTCGCCAAAGCGAGTAGAATGCCGGAGAACCACCTGAGAACCTTGTGTACCAGGAGCTGCCCGAAGAGCGGGAACATCCGCTTTTTCAGGGCTTTCCCCATAAGCAGAACAGCGCTTACGGACATCCAGCTTACAATCCTGACCAGCCTTCGAAACTGCTCCTTATCACCCGGGGACGGTTCCGAAGCTATCGCATTTTCATTGAATACACATGACCAGCCCTGGATCCTTGTCATCACAGCCAATTCGAAATCATCCGCTCTTCTCGCAGATAATGGCATGAAAAGATCTCTCCTCAATGCGAACACAGCCCCGGTGGCTCCAAGAACCGCTCCGGAAGCCGAACAGATTTTCTTGATGGCCGTCTCGTACTTCCAGTAGATGCTTTCGCATGTATCAGCATCCAGGCTGTTCCTGCGGGAGCCGTCAACGCAGCCTACCGAAGCGTTCGAGAAAGGAGTGACGAGTTCGGTGATGGTACAGGGGGCAAAAACTGTATCGGCATCCGAAAAAACAATGATCTCCCCGCTCGATAACTCCAGAAGTTCCTTTATCATCCGAGGTTTTCCGACCCGTTCCTCACTCCTGCGCAGAATCACTCCACGGTCCTTGAAAGCTGCGACTATTGTATCCGTTGCGTCATCTGAATTGTCCGAACCGACAAGAATTTCAATAGAACCTTCGTAATTCTGCTCAAGCAGGTTTCGAATTCTTGAAGCTATCACAGCCTCTTCGTTCCTTGCCGCTATAAGTACGCTGACAGCAGGCCATTCGTCGGGCATTATCCATGAAGAAGAGTATTTCCTGAAAAGCATGGATATGACGATGAGAATAGATGGATAGATGAACCATGGCGCCAGAAATAACCCCAGAACGATCCAGAAGGGAACAGGATTCACTTCCCGTCACCCGCGTTTCCGGAGGGGTCGCTTTTTCTGAACAGGTGCTTTCGGAAGGTTCCGAAAGCCCGGAGGGTTCTTCTCCCCTCGGTAAATGGGTGCCTCAGCGACTGAACCCCCTTGTACAACAGGTATCCAGGGCGGAGGTAAAAACGCTTCCTGGCGGAATTGCACCATTCTACAAGGGTTTCCGACGGAAGTCCCGGAAGGTCTACAACGCAATCGTGGAGCCCCTCATCCGTTACCCAGCGATCGTAGTTTTCTGTTCTGAGTTTTCCTTCGCTCCTGTACAGGCTGTAAAGTCTTGTTCCGGGATACGCCATAATGGGGAAGAACTGGGCGGTGTCCGGGGCGAGTTTCAGAGACATCTGAAAAGTTTCCTCGAGGGTTTCCGGAGTTTCTCCCGGATTGCCGGCCATGAAGCACCCGTGAACAAGAAGCCCCGCTTTCCCCGCCCTCTCGGCGAATTCCATGTTCTGCGCGACAGTTGTTCCCTTGCTGACAGCGTTAAGGATTTCCTGCGAACCGGATTCGTAACCGACGATAATAAGCCTGCAGCCGGCTGCTTTCATTTTCCGCATTGCCGCAAGAGAGAGGTTGGCCCGCACGTTTGCTGTCCATGGGATGCGATTTCGATTTCCTATAAGAACATCGGATATCTCCTCGACCCTGCTGCTGTCTATTGAAAAAGTATCATCTTCTATGACAATCTCCTGAACAAGGGGAAAATATTCTTGAAACAGCCCGAACTCCTCAGCCACGTGTTCTGCAGAACGAACCCGGTAACTTTCCCTGTGCATGACCTGCGGCCAGACACAGAAAGAGCATTTGTATGGACAGCCGCGGCTTGTAATTGTCATAACGCTCGGAAACCTTGCTGCGGCAAAGAAATAATTTTCCGGGTTCAGATGTCTGTTGTAAACATCAGCCAGGAAGGGCAGTGAATCCAGATCATCTATCATTTCCCTTCGGGTTGTCTCAACGAGTTCTCCTCTGAGGTTAAGGCAGAGCCCGGGTACACCGGAAAGGTCTCCCCCTCCGTCAAGCTTTTCGGCCACCTCAACAAGAGTGGCATCGTATTCTCCTACAGCGATACCGTTCACTGATGGCGCCAGCTTCAGGCACTGAACGGGAAGAGCGCTGACATGGGTTCCCACCAGCAGAACGAAAGTATCCGGAAGGCTTTTCTTTGTTATGGAAGCGATCCGCAGATCACTGTAGATGGAAGGCGTTGAAGTATCAAAAACCGCGAGTTCAGGATTGAAATCAGCCAGCATCCGCAGCATATCGTGCTCGTTGATTCCCTGTGCAGGGCAGTCAAGAAAGAGTACCTCATGACCTGCCTGTTCAAGAGCCCCTGCCCCGTGAGCAAGCCAGAAGGGCCAGTACAGCGTTCCGCTCTTGTTGATAGCCGGGGAGCGGGATGTCCTTGAAAACCTGCCGTTCATGAATGGAGGATTTATAACCGCTGCTTTCATGATGTGATCCTCTCGATCCTGTCCGCAACAGCTGCTGCGGTCTTATCCCAGGAGTAGTATTCAGCTCTTTTCAGAGCATTTCGCCCCAGTGTCTTCCTGAGATCGGGCTGTGAGGTAAGTATGGCCATACCTCGCATTATGTCGCAAACGGATCCGGGATCCACGAGAATACCCGCATTCCCTACAAGCTCCTCAAGGGCAGTTCCAGCGGAAGCGACAACGGGAGAACCTGCTGCCATGGCTTCAAGGGCTGGAAGACCGAAACCCTCCTTCAGCGATGGTATTACAAGGCCGGCACAGGAGCGGTAAAGCTCTCTCAGTTCATTGTCGGTAACATGGGATAGAACCGTAATACTGTCCGTTGCGGAGCAATCATCCACATCGCGCATGAAACCATCGAAAGCCCTGTCCCTGCGGACGACCATCTTCATTTCAGGGAAACGGGGGTTGATTGCCTTCAGCCTGGCGTAAGCCACAATGAGCCGTGTAACATTCTTGTAAGCCCTTGCGTTCCCCACGTAGAGAAGGAAATCCTTCCTGTGAGAATTGCCCTCGTCATCACCGGAAAAAAGGTCCTGACCAGCTCCCGCTACAAAGGTTTTCCTCTCCGCTCCGGGAAAAGCTTCCCGAAGGTCTGAGAGGGTTGCCTCTGAAGGAACAGAAATAGCACTGGCATGATCGATTGACCTCCTTATTCTTCTACCGAACAGGAATCTTCCGAGGATATTTCTGAAAAAGCTGCTTCCGAAATACCCCGCGACATTCAGCACCATCAGGTCATGAACGGACAGAACTGTCGGAATAGAAGGGGCTGGGCCAGCCATTGAGAAGTTCAGGTAACAGTCTGCTCCGGAAGATTCAATTAAGGGGATCAGTTTCCGGTTCTCCCCCGGACGGAATCTGACAGCACTGCTCTGAATAGTTTCAACAGGCAGGGTTTCAATATGAGCCGCCGCTTCCGGATTAACGATGACGGAGAGTTTCCAGCCGGGCTTCAGCCTGGAGAGAGCTTCCATTACACCGAGAGAATACCTGCCGATGCCGTCAACGAGTACCTGCAGTGCTCTGGCGTCCATTAAAAGGTGCATGAAATACTCCCGATGTAGAATACATATACCGTTCGCGGAAAGATAATTCCCTCTTTATCACATTGTACAGGACTACAGAATCTTGTCTATCCTGTTTACAGTGTCAGTGAGGATCTCTGTTAGTCTGCGCCCGGCTTCTTTCATGGTTCGCTTCCCGGTGACGAATTCCCTGCCCTTCAGAGTCAGTTTCCTGCGGAGGTCATCATTCAGAAGAACTTTCTCTAGAACGGAGGCCATTTCATGCGGGTCGCGATTAACAAGGATGCCGTTCTCACCGTTTTCTATGTTATCGACGAAGCCACCCTCTCCCACAGCGATAACCGGCAGTCCGCATGCCATGGCTTCCAGAGGAACCAGCCCGTAGGGTTCATTGTGCCCGCAGCAGAGAACAGCCCTGCAGCTGCTGTAAAGCTGTAGAAGCTCATCATTCGATATTTCTTTCCTGACGTCCAGGTCAACTCCTGTCAACACTGCCGATCTTTCAAGATCAGACCCGTATCCGGGGTACTCCCTGTCCGCGACGACAGTAAGGGAGGGTCTGCTGTGAGGCGGGATACGTGAGATTACGTCTATTGCCATTCTGTGTCCTTTGAAAGGCCACAAAGCACCGACACTTAGAACCACATTCTTCCTTACCGCATTTTTCTCTATACAAAAATAGTCCGTATCTACCCCGGGCCTTACTATGGAGGCATCAAGCCGGTAAATATCAGCGATCCTGCCTTTCATCCAGCTGGATAAAGTTACGATGCCGTCCGCGTTCGCAGCCGATTCCCCGTCTATTCTTTTCTCCATCCCTCTCAATGGAGAGAGAAGAAACCTGGACAACCCGTTCCCTGTCCTGCTTATCAGTTCCGGCTCGTAAAGGTGGCGGGGGAACTCGTAGCAGAAGTAAACGGAGGGAACCGTCAGGTACTTAAGAACAGGTGGAGCTGCGACGAACATGGAATTATGTACGAGCACAACTTCCGCTGTAGAATTGATCTTCCGGGCGATTCTGTAGCAGAGCGCGTCAAAGGCACGAAGCCTGGCGGGCAGAGATAGAGGGGCCAGAAGTTTTCTTAAGCCGGATAGTCTTCTTCCCGCAGGATATGGCCATTTCTTAATGGGAATTGTTCCGGGTACATCAAGGGAGCAAGAGCCGGAAGGGCAATGAACGGTTATGGAAAAGAAAGGCTGAAGTTCCCGGAGCAGGCCCCCTGCCACGTTGACACCTCCGCCGGGAGGCAGGTTATGAAAAACCGCCAGCTTTGGGCGAACGCGCGTTGATTCAGTAACAGTCATCATTCTTGTCCTCCGGGCTGCAGGTCATGAACTCCTCCGAAGTATTATATTTTACACTGTAAACTAACACGATCAGGGTCCCGGGGAAAACCGGAGGATTTCGCATGCGCATAGCTGTTATTCTTGTTAATTACGGACAGTGGGAACTTACAAGGAAATGCATTGATTCTCTGGATCGTTCCCGCGGCGCGGATATCAGTATTACTCTCATTGACAACTGTTCCCCCGGGCCGGTTCCCCCGTGGACAAACAGCCGTCCGGGGCTCCGGTTCAAACGTATGGAAGAGAATAAAGGTTTTGCCGGAGGCAACAACGAAGGTTTCCAGATGTCTCTTGCGGATGAAGCAGAGTTCACGTTCTTCCTGAACAACGACGCTGAAGTCCTCCCGGAAACGGTTCGCAACCTGGCAGAATATCTCAGCGTGAACGGCGGAACCGGTATTTCAGCACCATCCGTGTACTGGGCATCCGATCCCCAGAAGCTCTGGAGCGCCGGAGGAAAACTCGTCAGGTGGAAAATGCGTTTTGAACAGGTCGATCTTCCAGATAGAGAATTCAGCCCTGACGAGGGGGTAAAGGTGGATTTCGTATCCGGCTGCGCTCTGATGATAAGGACAGATCTTTTCAGCAGAGCAGGCGGGTTCAGGGATGACT
>QNDS01000125.1 GCA_003644925.1 Candidatus Fermentibacterota bacterium | reverse complement strand
ATTTAGTTATTCCGATAATTCTTATTACCTACTCCATTTCTTTATCAAATTTATTGCAGCAAACCGATTGGTCTAACGGGCCTGGTATCTACGGTCCCACAGGCGGCTTCGGAACAACTTTCTATACAGGTACAGAAATTGATTGTTTCTGTAATCCCGGTGCTCTTTATCTTACTTACTCTGATTATACCGAACATTCAGTAGTCGGAGCTAGTGAAAAACCAACATCAGTCTACTGTGCAGACATAAATGGTGATGGTTATCTGGATATTCTCGGAACTCTCGAGTATAACGGCGATAGCTGCATCGTTTGGTTCGAGAACGTTGATGGAACGGCTACTTCATGGGTTGAACATATTGTGGATTATGGCTACGCAGATGTTTATTCTGAAGATATTGATGGTGACGGTGATATGGATGTCATATCTGCATCAGGTTCAGGAGGACTCTCCTGGTGGGAGAACTCGGATACAAGCCCAGGTATTATCTGGACAGAGCATATTGTTGATTTGAATTTCATCGATATAAATGCCGTATTTGCTGAGGACATGAATCAAGACGGTGATATGGATATCCTTGGTGCATCTGGAGTGCAAAATGATCTGCCTAATTTTGTCAATTGGTATGAAAATCTTGACGGTATCGGCTGCGCTTGGCAGGAGCATACAATCGATGCTACACTATCAGGGCCATCGGATATCTATTGTACGGATATCAATGGTGATGGTTTGATCGATGTTGCTGGATCAGCATTCTATACTGATGCCATTATTTGGTGGGAGAATCATGACAGTACTGGAGTATTCTGGACAAGACATGATGTCTGGTATTTGAACGGTGCCATTTCCGTTCATTCCGGGGATATGAACAACGATGGATACATGGACCTCATCGGAGCTGCTTACGCTCAGGATGATCTTTGCTGGTTCGGAAATGTTAATGGCAGTGGAACCGAGTGGAGCAAGCATAACCTCGATCTGAATTACGACGGAGCCAGCTCTGTATATTCCGGTGATATCGATGGTGACGGCAAATTGGATATCCTGACCTCAAGTAAGTTGAACGGTGAAGTCACATGGTGGAGAAATTATGATGGCGAGGGTACGGAGTTACTTAGGTATACCGTAAGCAATGCAGTAGAAAATCCATGTTTTGTATTCATCACGGACATCAATGGTGACAACAATAGTGATATTATCGCAGCCGCTGATCTTGAGAACGATATTCTATGGTGGGAGATTAACAATGGTTACGCGACAGCAGGGAATCTTATATCCACAGTTATAGATATGAACTGCGACCCAATTTGGAATACTATCGACTGGACATCTGTAGAACCTCCCGGCACATCCGTCTGTTTTCAAGTTAGAGCATCAGATGATCCCTATATGCCAGTTGCATGGTCAGATACCATCTATACACCATGCAGTCTACAGGGCATACTGCCTGACAGTATCACATATTTGCAGTACAAGGCAATCCTTAAAACAAGTAATTCTGCTGCTACTCCGGCTCTCTATGATATCACAATATCGTACAACCCGGTGGAGCTTGAACATGGCGAATCTTTAGAGGTAGAACAGTTTGAGTTCCTTCCATTTTCCCCTAATCCTGCTACAGGAATAGTATATGCTCAATTCGGTCTCCCGGAGAGTGGTGTTGTCAGTCTAAATGTCTACGATATCTCTGGAAGAATGTTGACAGAATTAACAATTGACGATCTTGATCAGGGTTATCATCAGATATCTCTAGGAATCTTTCCACCTGGCGTTTACCTATGTAAAATGGTCTCAGGAGGCCAGATCAGAACCCAGCGGTTCCTTGATATAGACTGAGCAGATTTGTCTTCTGCTTCCTTTACTTCTACTATTCAGAGCATTTCGATGATTTGTTCAGTAATTCCTGAATTCTCTGCGACAGTTCTTCAATCTATGACAATGAACTTGCGTGATTCAGACGCCCTATCGGTGTTAAGCCTGCAGAAGTAAACACCCGGCAAATACTCACCGAGAAGACACTCGTGATAACCGGATTCCATGAGACCGAAACACTTTAAATCAATTAGTTTCCCTGAACAATCATAAACCATAGCTTCAACAAGAGAAGTTGCAGGGATAGTAAATCTCAGCAAAGGACAAAGCCTTGCGGGATTAGGAACGATGGGCAATAGCTCGAAGTACAGACTATCGTTAACAGGAATCCCAAGTGGATCCCATGTAACGGTTACACTGACAAGATTGGGACCTGAAAGAGAGTGTATCGTACTCAGAATCGCTTTGTACTGGAAATAGGCTGTACTGTCGGAGATTATGCCCTCAAGACCACATGGAGAGTAAAGAGTATCCGACCACGGCCCCATATTCACGGGATCATTAGAAGATCTCAACTGAAAAACAATACTGGTTCCAGGTGTTTCGGAGCTTATCCATTCAAAACTCTGCCAGTCGGGTAACTCAGAAACTTCCAGTATGCTTGATTCAAGAGTTCCTACAGATGAGTAGGAAATAACATCCCACCAGGAGATCTCTTCAGTTTCTCTGGCAACTGCAAGGATATCCATGTTACCATCTCCATTGATATCATCCAAATATGCTCCTCTGGCACCTGCATAATCCGAATCAACTGTATGCGGAATCCAGATCACACCAGGTGATGTATCACTGTTCTCCCACCATTTAACCGTATTTGCATCTGTCGAAGTTACAAGTATATCCATGCTACCGTTTCCGGTTATATCCCCGGAATGAATGTATCGAGCACCATCCAACTCATCAATACCATGGGCGGCCCAAGACACATGAGGAGTGCCTGAATTCTCCCACCACATAACAAGACCCGCATTTACATCTGTTCCGATAATGTCCAGATAGCCGTCGTTATTAATGTCTTCGGAGTGTACACCGACTGGCTTGTCACTACTTACTCCCACAGTATCTATCAACCAAGAAGAACCAGTACCGTCAACATTATTCCACCATGAGAATACACGCATCCACGTACTTGCAGAGATAACGTCAATGTAGCCATCATTATTAATATCTCCTGTGCAAACGAATCGTGGTCTTTCATAATATTCTTCTATTGTATGTTCAATCCAGTTAATCCCTGTTCCGTCGTAATTCTCCCACCAGGTAATCTTGTCGCCAAAACAGGATTCTCCAATTACATCCAAGTACTCATCATCGTTGATATATCCAGAGGTAATACAGTCTGGACTGCTGTACCATGTATCGATCGTGTGCCTTATCCAGTCAGTCCCCGTGCCATCCACGTTCTCCCACCAGGTGATCAGTTGCAGTGAGTAGCTTGGACACAGTATATCAAGATAACCATCGTCATTGATATCCGCACAGTGAATTAAACGAGGAGATTCATAATCATCTACAACCGTATGTTTTATCCAAGATGTTCCAGAGCCGTTCTGGTTTTCCCACCAGCAAATTGTACCCAAATCTAGTGAAGATCCAATTATGTCATTATCTCCATCACTATCAATATCTGAAGAAACAGCATGAATAACACCAATGAAACTTGTATCAATCGCATGTTCGATTGTCTGTAGATAAAGAGTTATTCCTACAGGACTGCTGTAATAATCTATATTGCTGCATGAAAAGAATGAATCATCCCAAAAACTAACAGGACCGCTAACTCCATCACCACCAGACCAGCAAAACTGGTATGCATAATTGGCTGATGCTTGAGAAGATAATACTAAAGAGATGATAATTAACACGTATGTTGCTCTTGCTATCGAACCAGACATAATATCACTCCTCAGTTATACAATAGTGAATATATCATACAGGAAAAAGGCTTGTCCGATGAATGCCCTGATAATCTTAAAAGCCTTAGATGTTTGATATTGGATAAGTGCCCCTGTTATTAGTGTTGAGCCTCTATCGGAGCGGAAAAGCCCCAGAGGCTAAGTGTCGCAAGTGACGTCCGGCCCCATTCACACTCGAACTTCGCATCAATATACCACATAAAGAAATAGCCCCCTGATCGGGGGCTGTGTCTTCTCTGGCGGGCCACAGTAGACAATATTCGAACTAATATCATCCGCTAATAGAAAGCACTTCTCAACAATTCCACTATTAACGGCGGGTGCTATTTGTATAAGAAAAGATCTGATTCGATTATCCGTCAATCACTACGATTTTGCTTGATCCGATGAAACCATCGGTTATAATGCGAAGAAGATAAACCCCGGGGACGAGGTCATCGAACAGAACCATCTGCGAACCGGTTGAGTATTCTAGCGGATCGATATGTTCAACAATTCTTCCACCAGCTCCGTAGAGTAGGAATTCAACCTGTGTGTTGTCCGGAAATTCAAAATATGCATAGATAGTGCCGTATGATGGATTCGGAAATAGCTGCAGAATCATATTCTGGGTAGCAGACTGCTCCTCCACTCCCATGCCCAGCCATATGGCCATTTTCAAGCTGGAATTCGTAGCATCGTAATAAGAGATTCGGGGCCAGTACCCCTGCATTGCCAGGCTGCAATACATGCCCACATCCCCGATTGAATCAACTATGTATTTATAAAACGTACCGTAGTCACCAAGGGCGATTTTCAGATCCCCATTGGTAGCATCGTAGTAGGATATGAACTGATTATCTCCTTGTGCCCACATTGAGGAATAACGTCCCACATCACCGATTGAATCGACAGTCGATACACTCCAGACACTGTCTTCCAAAACTGCAAACTTGAGATCCCCATTGGTTGAATCGTAATACGATACGCACCAACTATTATAACCCTTCCAGGATAATGAGGAATACCTGCCAACATCCCCAATAGAATCGACTGTGATGATCTGCCACTCTGAGGGAGAGCTTCCATATGCTCTGCAGGCAAATTTGAGGTCTCCGTTCGTCTTGTCATAATAGGAAATACAATAGTTATAGAAATCTGCTTCAAGCGAGGAATAGAGACCTACGTTGTCAGTGGAATCAACTGTCTCCAGACACCACAGCAAAGTACTCTCATCTCTCCATGCAAAACGCAGGTCGCCATTTGTTGCATTGTAATAAGAAATGCAGGATTGGTCACTCATAGAGCGATCTATAGATGCATATTGTCCCACATCTCCCGTATTGTCAACAATCTCAATGCCCGATGGAGTGGGAAATGCCTCCATGAACTTCAGGTTTCCGTTGGTAACATCATAGTATGCAATATCCCCAAACATGGACGTATGCATCCCGACATTTCCTACAGAATCAACCGTCTGTATCACCCAGTCTAAATCAAGACCTAGGGAGGCTAATTTAAGATTTCCATTCAGGGAATCGTAATAAGCAACCTGATAATGCCCTGCCCAGAGCACTACACAGGAGGAGTATCTCCCAACGTCCCCGTCGGAGTCTATCTCTTCTATCAACCACTCGGGCCAGCCGAATAAACTGCCGGTTAGCAGAAGTAAACAAGCATATAATCTGATTTCATTTACCTTCAATTCAGCAATGAATGGTTTACCGTATCAAATAAGAATACTGGATTCTATAGTAATCCGGCTTCCTTCTAAACAGAGCTAATCTATTCTCTTCCTGCGCTTTATTCACTCGAAACTGATGATACGGCCAAAATTCCGCACGGTCAATGTTTTGTTCACTGATAGATATCTGAATCCTCCATCAGGACACATACCAACCCGGTATTGATTCTTGAAAGCGTCCGGCCCCATCCGCACTCGAACCGCATAAACGCAAAACCGCAAGGCGTTTTGCCCTGCGGGTAACTCTCTGGCGGGCCACAGTAGACAATATTCGAACTACGTTTATTCAAGATTGAATGCATTTTATTCGTAGTGTGTCCACATGCGAATTACCTTAACGATTCTTCTTTCCTTAAGAACCTGATAAACCAGTCTATGTTGTATGTTGATCCTTCGAGAACATACGCCTGCCAAATCACCAACAAGCTTTTCAAATGGCGGAGGAAATCTGAAAGGATCCTCTTCGAGGATTCGAAGAAGTTCTTCGGCTTTTTCTTTAAGGCCGGAACTTACGAGTTTCCTGGCGTCTTTTCTGGCTTGCCTTGTGAACACAATCTGCCAGTTCACCAGTCCAACTCTTTTTCACAGTCTTCCACTGATGTATTGATACCAGCAAGAATTGATTCGCGCATGCCTGGAATACTTGTAAGGTAAAGGGTCTCCTGTATTGAACGCCAGTCATCCTCTCCTATCAAGACTGCTGAATTTCGTTTTCCTGCAATCTGAACAGGCTCATGCGATTGAGCTACCTCATCAAGCAGCTTGTAAAGCCTTTTTCTTGCCTCAGTGGCTGTAATACTAGTCATTATACACCTCCATACGTACGCAATATCGTACGTACATGGATTAATGTCAAATACAGCAAAATGAAGTTCTTCATTCTCGAACCGCATAAACGCAAAAACCGCAAGGCGGTTAGCCCTGCGGGTAACTCTCTGGCGAGCCACCATGGACAATATCCGAAACTCTTCAGTATTGATCCTTCTGGAGTGATCAGTAGTTCAAAAATGATCCATTCACATTGGAGAATTTCTCAATCTCACCGCATTGGGATCGCCTATTCCAATCCAGGTCAGCGCAACAGCACAACTCTGGCAATGGATATGATCTCGTCAGTGGAAGCCAGAATCGTGTAGATCCCAGCAGGTAACGGTACACCCGAACCGTTTCTACCATTCCATATCATTACATTCTCGGCACTTGCGGTTCTGACGATCCTGCCTGCTGAGTCGTAGATCGTGATATCCACTATCGATCCAAAACCTGTTGCAGTGATGGTGAGACTGCCACTAAAGGGATTTGACGACAGAATAAGTTCCGCCATCTCGTTACCGTCTGAATCATCCCCGGTGATCCCGGTTCCAGCAAGGTTTATCTTGTATATCTTTCCGTTGATATTGTCACTGGCCCAGAGATAACCCTCATCATCCATCGTCAGGCCAGTAGCCGAAGGTACAAGCGAGGACTCGATCTGATCAACAATCATACTTCCGCTGTCGTACCTTAGGATTGGTGTGCCAGGTGCTTCACATGTCACCCAGATATCTCCGCTGTCGTAGGCGATATCCCAGGCAGTAACTGCTCCGGGTAGATCAATGTAACTCAGCAGGCTGTCAGACGTAAGGTATGGGATCCGGTCAACGTAAAGACTCTCCGAGCTGGCAATGTAAAGGTAATCCGAGTCTGAAAGTGCAAGTCCCTTGGCCCAAGGGACGTTCTGTCCTCAACACAGGTCCAGCATACCCAGGAATGTCCCGGTAACCGCACTGTGGTAGCAGTAATAGGAGTCTGGCCCTCCGTACTTCAGCTGGCAGATGAAAAGGGTATCGTTCCTGACAGCCATTCCATAGGGCTCGTAACCTGGGATGTACTCTATGTTGAGGGAGTCGATCACACTTCCCGAAGACGGATCGATACTGAAAGCGGTTGTACTTTCCGTATCCAGCGCCCAGAGAACACCGTTTTCCCAACCAAGTCCGTTGATGCTGCTGGCAGGTGAGTCGAATGTCGCTTCTATGGTAGCTGACTGCAAGGTGAACAGTGTGATAAGAAGGAGGAAAATTGAGTAAGTCATACAATCTCCTGTCACTTGTAAGAGACTACACTGAATCAGAACAGACTACATAAAAATCGGTCCATCCGATTGCTTACAACCCGACTCCGTTACCTCAAAAGCAGTCCGTTTCTACAATATGCTTATTTCTATACGACTATGTTGATTCTGAATTTTCCTCGCAAGGTTCAGATCAGTACTATTATTGGATTGAAGGTGGATATACTCCTGTGCCTTCGATCCGGATACATATCCTGTCATTTGGGAAGACAGTCTGTATTTGGATTACATTATTCAGGGTTACGTAGATGATCTATTCCTGGGTCCGGTCGCAGTTGCTGAAGAACCGATTCTAACTGCGGTTCTTAATAGCGTTTCTCCTCCTGTTGGAGCTCCAAGTGGATGGCCAACCAGCTGGTGGGTTCAGATTCAAGTGCATGAGGCAGTAACGGATTCCATTATGCGTGTTCTTCCTGTTGGCGGTGGCGAATATGTGGATCCCCTTTTCTATCCCCGCGGATGCTCTCTGGGAAGCTGCAGCAGTCATGCAGTACTGCTGTGGTCCGATACTACAGGTACAATCTACTCTACAGAAGTTGCTGGTTCTCCGCTGGAAGTAGTATCGACGGAACCGTTCGGGTACAATCT
>QNDS01000124.1 GCA_003644925.1 Candidatus Fermentibacterota bacterium | reverse complement strand
ATTTCATAAACGGGTTCAAAAGAAGAAGTTCCCCTGCAATGTTGGAAGGATTGGCGGATCACCTGTGGACATGGCACGAATTTTTCTATTTCCAATTAACTATCTCGGATTAGGACATTACCGATTATTCGGTATACGGATCGGTCCGGCTTCTGGTGAAGGAGAACTTATATACCGATAAGGTGGAACGTTATCTCACCATCCCAAAGATGCGCAGCACAGATGTCATGCCAGACCTTACCGTGTTTGAGATAACGCCGGACGGTATACGGCTGAAGGCGAAGGCGGACTGACCCATGAGCACTACCAGAGGGAGTGAAAGGACCTTTATAGAATGGGGGCTGGTACTCCTGAAAATATTGATTGATTTTCTGATTGCGATCCTTCTTTATAGCAAGAAAAATAACCGCGGAGCACGGGGGCGCAGAATTTTTACCCTCCTCTGTGGTTAAATTTCATGTTTGGTTCCGGTGGCACAATCGAAAAGTCCAGTGAAAATACTCTGATTTTATGCTGGTGTACACGTGTTCGAACCCCTGCAGAACAGAATATTTAATAAACCAGAACTGGTAAATGAGATTGTGAAGGTTGCAATACATGGGGTGAGGTAGACTGAAACGGTCGTAGATTGCGATAACCTTCAGAGGAGTGTGAAAAGATGGATAACAGTGAACAAGGTAGTGGGATGGCATTCGAGGAGGCGAGCAAGAGGTTCATGGATGTCTTTGACGAGCCGGACTCGATTGTTCAGCCGGTTGGCGTTAAACTGATCCTCAAAGGGCAGGATATCCCAAAGGGCACGAGAGCTCCTGAGGAATATCAGGGAGTTCCGTGGTGCGAGGCAGTGCGGATCGCCTCTATGGATGGCGAGGTTGTTGTGATCAACAAGGGAAATGTTGGATGTCCGGCAGCGGGGATTGCTCTTGGTCTCGTCGATCAGTATCAGGAAGAACCGCTTTCCGGCATGCGGAAGTACACTGACATGATGGAGACTGCCGCATCGCCAGCAGACTTTACAAATGGCATCGTCTATGGGTGCAGAGCAAGTGATAATATGCAGTTTGCGCTCTTTGGTGAGGGTGACACAGGACGGTACGAGACGCTTGGTACAGCACAGAACGCTGTCGCCGGGATGACCTCGATTCAGCCTGATATCATGGACGCCGCGGTTGCATATCCGGCAGGGGGGCTTGATATCGCTCCGGACGTCATAATTCTCGGGTTGCTTCCGAAACAGGCACTGCGCGCGATTCAGGGCTACAATTTCCTCACAGGCAATCGATTCCTGATGAGCACCATCGGGATCAGGGGCGTATGCGCAGATCTGACAGCTCTGCCATTCCTGGAGCAGAGATTAAACGGCTCTTTCTTCTGTCTCGGGGCAAGAGCGGTTGGCGGATGGGAAGGAGACCTGCTCGGACTTGGGATGCCACTATCGGCATTTGAGCGGATGGTTACAGGCATGGAGAAGTCGGCAGGCGGATTCCCGTACAAGGCATATCCGTAAACCGGGAAAAGATGAACGGCTCACCATCGTTGTCACTTCGTGAACTGATCGAGATCGACGAACTCCAGTCGATCCAGGATAGTTTCGCAAAAGCCGTTGGAATCTCTTCTGTGATCCTTTCGCCTGAAGGCGAGCCTCTGACAAGGTTTACCAATCCCACTGGATTTTGCTCCCTGATTCAATCGACCGAGAAAGGAAAAAAGCGCTGTTTCCGGTCGTGTATGGGGATGGGAGAGAATGCACTTCTGTCAGAGACGCCAGAGATATACTACTGCTTTGCACACGGCGGACATTTTGTTGCGCCGATCCTGATTGATGGTGAGCATAAAGGAACAATGTTTGCCGGTCAGTTCATACCTGAGAAATTTTCTTCCGAGCAACTCCATGATCTCGAAGAGATAGCGCATGAAATCGACATTGACCAGGGGACGCTCGTAAAAGAAGCAGAGAAGATGCGTGTCGCCAGGGAGGATGTGATCCGGAACTATTCGAGTCTGCTGTTTAAGATCGTAGAGACCATCGCAAGGAGAGGCGCGCAGGCAGAAGAACTGATCCGGGCGAAGGATGCGCTTCAGGTAACGCACGATGGACTGGAAAAACGTGTGCAAGAACGCACCTCTGAACTGGCAGAAGCGAACAAAGGACTGAAGCATGAAATTACCGAGCGAAAGCTCGCGGAGAGGGCGCTACAGAAGGCGAAAGATAGGGCACAGCATTATCTTGATGTAGCGGGGGTTATGTTTGTAGTCATCGGTGCTGATCGAAAAGTCATCCTCACAAACAGGAAGGGCTGTGAGATCCTGGGATACGAAGAGGAAGAGGAGATCACTGGCAAAGACTGGTTCGATAATTTCATTCCTGATAACTTGAGAGCTGAAGTGGAGCTGGTTTTTAAATCGTTGATAACAGGAGATCTTGAGTCGTTTGAATACTATGAAAACCCTGTTTTGACCAAACATGGCGAGGAGAGGCTCGTCGCATGGCATAATACCATATTGAGGGACGAACATGGCAGGATATATGCCACTATGGCTTCTGGGGAGGACATCACCGAGCACAAGCAGGCGGAGAGGGACCTCCAAGAAAGAGTGGACGAGCTTGAAACTTTTTACCGTGCTACTCTAGGTAGAGAGGGGCGTGTTATTGAGCTAAAACAAGAGGTGAACGAGTTGTCAGAACAACTCGGTAAAAACAAGAAATACAGCGATTATAGCAAATAATTGAGAGTTGAATAGGGGGACGATCATGTTTCAAAAAATAAAGTTCTATGATGGGCAAGAACTGGAAGGATGGCAGCCATTCTTAAAGGAACTATGTAAAGACAATGCTAAAGGCATTTTCTTGCTTGTTGGAGAAGAAACTCCGTTTGATTACAAACATCTGCAACCTCTACTAAAAAAAATGGATATTTGCGTATGGGGGGGTATTTTCCCTGAAGTGATCTATAATGGCTCGCAGTATAAACAGGGGGTGGTGGGTTGCGCCTTCCAGTCCCCGGTTTCAGTTGAAGTCATAAAAGATCTGAGCAAATTCAAAGGCGATTTATCAGATGATTTTATTTTAAAAAATACTCAGACCCTTCTAATCTTCAATGATGGTCGGGTAGATAGTACTCCGCTACTTATCGAAACTTTATACGAAAAAAATTTTAAAGAAATGGTTTTTTTCGGTGGTGGAGTTGGCAGTCTTATAAATATTGATCAGCCATCTTTGTTCACCGAAGATGATTTCTTTGCAGGAGGAGCTATCATCGTTGCTGTTGAGGACTCCATATCAGTGGGAGTTAACCATGGTTGGCAGCCTATTTCTGAGCCTGCTATTGCCAGCAGTGTAGATAAAACTATTTTAAGATCAATTAACTGGGAACCGGCTTTTGAATATTATAAAAGGATCGTTGAGCAAGATGCTGGTATCAAGTTAACTGCAAATAGTTTTCTTGATGTAGCTAAATCGTATCCTCTTGGAATGCTGAAATATGATGCTGAGATCATTCTGCGCGTTCCTTTAAATGTTGGTGAGGAAAACAGCATTGTATTGGGTGGTGAAATGCCTGAAAACTCTATGCTGGTGGTTATGAAAGGATACCCTGATAAATTGATAGCAGCCGCAGGAAAAGCTGCCGAACAAGCCAAAATTGCTTTCGAAAGCAAAATGAAAATATCTCCTGGCAAAGCTCTAATTGTAGACTGTCTTACCAGAGCTTTATTTTTAGAAGACAGATTTAATGATGAGTTAAAGATCATTGCAAACAAAGCAGGAAGTAATGTCTTTCTATTTGGATGTTTAAGTTTAGGCGAAATTGCTTCTACGGGGGACAAATATATTGAGCTGCATAATAAGACTGTAGTGGTCGCAATGGAAGAATGAACTATGGAAAACCAGTGAGATCTTCTCTTCAAAACCTCAGCATCTCTTATGAGTTTGCTCTTGCCATCGGTAACAGTTTGAACCTATCAGAAATGCTTCACGAGGTTATTCATACGATGGTGCATAAAACGAATGCTCATCGCGGTATCATCTGGGTCAAGAATGGGGAGCAAGAACTCCAACCAGTGGCAAGTGCCGGAATTAATATGGGAGATGTGCTGACACAAAGCGGAATAATGGGTCTCCAAAATGTTTTCAATCAAATACTAAAAAGCCAACAATTTGTGCTCAGATACAAAGATGACGACGATTTTTTGCAGTATTGTCCTGTCCTAACAGAAAAAGAAGAATCCGTATTGATTGTGCCTGTAACCAATGTGGCGATTCTTCATCTGGTCTATGCCAGCAGGGAAATAGTGGATACAACTTTGGCAAATCTGCTTGCCAGTCTTTCTAAAAAGTTAAGCGTTGCTATAGGCGCTTGTACGGCTCATGAGAATAGCATTAAGGAAATACAGGTGAGAGAGAAAGCAGAAAAGGAACTAAGGAAGAAGACAGAGCAACTGATCTCCAGCGAGAAGGAACTTCAAAGGCTTTATGAAGAATCTGAACAAGCCAGAAAGTCACTGCTGAGCATCTTGGAAGATGTTGCGCAAAAAGAGAAGGCGTTGAAGGAGTCTGAAAGCAAGCTTAACAGCATACTATCGTCCATCGACGATACGGTTCTTGTGTTTGATCAAGAGGGCAGGTTCATCACCCCAAAACATTCCTTAAAGGGGCAGCTATACACGACACCAGAGAAATTTATAGGGAAGAAACCCTCTGAAGTGATGCCCTCTCACCTCAACGATATCTTCTTAGACGCATTTGATAAGATCATGAAAGGGCAGGTGGCTGAATATGATTACTGGCTCAAGATCAAGGGCAAGACTCTATGGTTTTCCGTAAAACATTCTCCAAGGTTCATAGATGGTGAATTAATGGGTTCGGTAGCGGTAGTGAGGGATATAACCGAGCGCAAGAAGGCAGAGGAAGCTCTGCGGGAGAGTGAAGAGAAATACCGGAATATCATTGAAAATATCCAGGATGTATTTTACAGATCTGACATGCAAGGCAATCTTGTCATGATGAGCCCATCAGGAATCAAACTGCTGGGTTATGATTCTATTGAGGATATAGTGGGATTGAATGCCGCCAAAACCCTCTACGCAGTTCCTGAAGAGCGCGATGAGTTTCTTAAAGTTCTTGGGAAGAAGGGCGTGGTGAATGACTACGAGACCACACTGAAAAAAACGGACGGGACTTTAGTACCTGTGCGGATGAGCAGTCATTTCTATCTCGATAAGAGCGGCAATCCACTCGGTGTGGAAGGGCTCCTTTCTGACCTCACAGAGCGGAAAGCCGCGGAAGAGTCGGTCCGTGAGAGCGAAGAGAAGTTACGGATGATAACCGCTTCCGCTAATGATACTATCATCATGATGGATCATGAAGGGACTATATCATACTGGAATAAAGCTGCAGAACGGATGTTTGGCTACACCGAAGAGGAAGTAATCGGTAAAGATTTGCATGAAATCCTTGTGCCCGAAAGATTCCATGCCGATTTTTTTAAAGGGTTCGAGGGATTTAAGGTGACCGGGCAGGGCGCTGCTCTTGGAAAACCACTTGAACTGGATGCTGTTGGAAAGGGTGGTAAGGAATTCCCTGTCGAAGTTTCTCTCTCTGCGGTGAAACTGAAAGGCAGATGGAATGCGATAGGGTTGCTAAGAGACATTACAGAGCGGAAAGCAGCTGAGGCAGAAATTAAGAAAAAAGCCGATGAACTTGAGAAATTCAACCGTCTGGCTGTGGGCAGGGAACTTAAGATGATAAAGCTTAAAAAGGAGATCAACGCGCTTCTTGAGGGGTTGGGTAAGGAGCCCGGATACAAGATCGTCGGGGAACCATGAGGGGGATTTAGCAGATGAAAATTCGGATAAAAATTCTTATCACTATATTACTGCTTGTTCTAGTTACAGGTATCGCTGCTACTGTAGTTAACCAAACATTCGCAAAAAATATGGTAGATAAAGAGGTCTGCAATCATCTGCTGACCACTGCCAAATCAAGGGCAAACCATGTCGAGACTTTTCTGGATGGCGAAAAAGAAACGATCAAGCAGTTATCAGAGAGTATCGTTATAGAACGATTCCTATCGGCAGAGAAAGATGATCCTGATTATAGCGAGAGGTATAACGATGTTACGCGGAGACTGAAGCACACGGCAGAGGCAGGAAAGAATATCTATGGTGTCTTTGTGCTTGACAGGAATGGAACGATCATTGCTTCAAGCGAAGAGATCGATATCGGTAAAGACAAGAGCAATGACCCTTATTTCACTCACGGTAAGGAAGGTGTCTTTATCAAGGATGCTTGTGTCTCCGAGGATAAAAAAATAGATTCACTCACTTTCTCTGCACCGGTCTTCGATGAAGAAGGTGCTGTTTTTCTGGGTGTCGTTGCCATCAGGGTTTCGATGGAAGAACTAAGCGAGATAACGACAGACAGAACCGGTATTGGGGGGACCGGAGAGATATTCCTCGTAAACAAGGACGGCTACATGATAACGCCATCGAGGTTTCTTAATGATACATTCCTGAAACAGAAGGTTGAGACGTTCCATTTGGGAAGCGAAACTGAAAAATATTTGGCTGGGTACGAACATGATGCGGTTCTATGCAAGAGTTATATGGGGGTGGAGGTTCTCAGGGTTCATACACACATACCTGAAATGGGCTGGTACCTGGTGACAGAGATGAGTGAAAAAGAAGCGTTCGCTCCTATTGCCATAACAACTGACATAATGCTACTCATTCTCATCGGTATTCTGCTTCTGGGTATAATAGCCGCCATCACGCTGTCCGGAACGATAACAGAACCGATTGAGAGATTGCACAAGGGTACAGAAGAGATAATTAGTGGGAATCTGGATTACAAGGTCGGTACCGGCAAAGACGATGAGATCGGGCAACTCTCAAGGGCTTTTGATGAGATGACCGCCAATCTCAAAGAATCGAGAGCGGAACTGGAAGAGCGCAGTCAAGGTCTTGAGGGGGTGGTGGAAGGGAGAACTGCGGAACTGGACCGGAAGGTTACCGAAAGTGAGCAGCAGAGACTTGCGATAATGAACATTGCCGTGGACATCGAAGAGACGAATAAAAACCTGGAGTCAGAGGTTGCAAAGCGTAAGAGGATTGCTGAGAACCTTAAGAAGAAGCAGAGTGCGGAGGAGGCGTACACCGATATCCTGACGGTTACGAGCAGGACCATCAACCTAAACACAATCGTAACCGAGGGTCTCTCTAACCTGATGAAGTATACGGATTCGCGTCTGGGCGTCGTCTACCTCTACAACCGCGATTCGAAGACGCTTATGCCGGTAGTGGCAAGAGGTGCTGCGGACGCGGTCGCAGAGCAATCGTTCTTGTATGGTGAGGGGATTCCTGGCGAGACCGCCGCAAAGAAGGAGATGGTCGTGGCAACCGATCTTGGAGATACCATATACAAGATACCGTCCGGAGATGGTATGGTTCCACCGGATACCATCATCAGCACGCCCATAATCTTTAAGGATGTGCTGCTCAGTGTCGTGCTTACATGCTATACCAAGAAAGCCACGCCGGAACTGATGGGCTTTATAAAGCGCGTCACAGATCAGATCGCAGTGGCTATCAACAACGCGAACGCCTACACGGAGATACAGGAGATGGCTGCTGAGCTAAAGAGTGAGCGCGACAAACTTGAGATGACATCGCAGGAACTTGCAGCGGCGAGTCGGACAAAGTCTGAGTTCCTTGCAAACATGAGCCACGAACTGAGAACTCCGTTAAACTCGATCATAGGATTTTCTGAGATACTCCACGATGGCATATTCGGTCCTGTAAATGAGAAGCAGGCGAAGTATGTAAATAACGTCCTTGTAAGTGGCAAACATCTTTTGCAACTGATAAACGACATACTCGACCTCTCAAAGGTCGAAGCTGGAAAGATAGAACTAATCTGCGAGGATTTCTCTGTCTCTGACGCGATCAACGAGGTGAGGGAACTGACCGCATCGATTGCGGCAAAGAAGAGTATTGTGGTGGATCTTTCAGTCGATGAAGGTCTCACCACGATCCATGCGGATGAGGGCAAGTTCAAGCAGATACTCTATAACCTCCTGAGTAACGCAATCAAGTTCACGCCTGAACACGGTTCGATCACGGTGGGCGCACGGCAGAGTGAGGACCTGGCAGAGATCTCGGTCACAGACACAGGGATCGGAATCTCTGAAGAAGACCAGAAAAAGATCTTCCAGCCATTTATGCAGGCGGACGCAACCACATCCAGAGAGTACGGCGGAACCGGACTCGGGCTTTCGCTTGTCAAGAAGTT
>QNDS01000123.1 GCA_003644925.1 Candidatus Fermentibacterota bacterium | reverse complement strand
TGATCTTGCTGTAGAAGTTATCAGGCGGAACATGGGATTCTTTGTGGGAGGATATCTCGTTCATCAGTGCCTCGAGCGAGGAGATGTTCTGGCATACCAGGACGGTATGTGCACAATGCTCAAGCGGCTCGTTTCGATAACAGCAGCCCTGAACAGGCGTTACTACTCGGCAGCGGAGCCGAGGTGGCTGGACTACGAGATCGGCCTGATGAAAGTAAAACCGGAAAATCTGACATGTGAGGGCATTCGATGGATGCTCGATAACCCCGGAGAAAAGTCCGAAGCTATGCTCTACGGTTTATTGGATAAGGTGCTTACACTGATCGGGGAGCAGTTCCCCGAGCTGGAAGATAAGATAGCAGGCAGGAGGAAGCGAATGGCTGAGCTTGCTGTGGAACCATGCGAGAGCAGGCCTGCAATTCCCTGAGTATCTATTTCGGGATAATACAACACTTTGACGCACGCACATCAAGTCTCTATTATTAGTTAAGTGTTTTCAGTCAAAGGGGGGGGATCTGATCCTATGACCGATTCTTTGCAGGAGCTGGAGAACAGACTTGAATCGGCAGCAGATATGGAGCGTATCGAGCTTCTGATCGAACTTTCCATGAGAAATTTCAAGATATCACCAGCTAAGGCTCTATCCTTCGCTGAAGAAGCTCTTGTTCTGGCAGTTCACGCAAGATCCAGATCACTTGAAGCAAAATCTCTTATCGCACTGGGCAAATCCAACCTGGGGCAGCTTGCCCATATTGAAGCCCTGAAACACCTTCACAGAGCTCTTTCCATCTACGAGGAGATAGATTCAAAGCCGGGTATCGCCGAGGTGCTTGGCGATATCGGTCTTGTGTACTACTCAAACGGTGATCGGGAAGATGCCCTTGAATACCTTGAACGAAGCAGAGCACTCTTCAAGGAATTCGGTAACAGGATACAGCTTGCAAATAACCTTAACTCATCGGGTCTGGTTCTTCTAAGTCTGGATAGGAATGAAGAGGCACTGAAAATACTCGAGGAATCTCTGGCTATGGCTGTTGAAGAGAACGATAGCAGAACGATCAGAAGTTCAACCAACAACATTGGTATTCTCCATTATAAGAACGACAACCTGGAAGAGGCGATAGTATTCTTCGGGAAGGCTGCAGAACTCAGCGAGCAGCAGGGGGAATTAAGATCGTTAGCCGGCAATTACATCAACATAGGTACAAGTAACCTTCAGATCGGTAATTACGATGAAGCACGTGAATATCTGAACAGGGGTCTGCAAATCGCTGAGCAGTCAGAAGCATTTGATTTCATGCTGCAGGGATGCCACTCCCTCTGTGAACTTTATGAGAAAGAAGGCGATTTCGAGAAGGCTCTGGATTATCACCGGAGGATGGGCGAGTTTGAGAAGAAACTCTTCTCCCTCGAGAAAAGTAAGATAATTGCCGAGATAGATGCGAGATATCAGACTGAGAAGGCCGAGCAGGAGGGGGAGATCCACCGCCTCAAGAACATTGAACTGGACGAGAAGAATCAGCTGATAAAGGCTCAGGCGGAATCACTGCAGCAAGCCAATGTGAAAATAAGTGTTCACAGAGAAGAGCTTATTCTGAAGAACATTGAACTGGAGAAACTTCTGAAGGAGAAGGATGATTTCCTGAGCAGGATGGTAAAGCATATCTCTGACGGGGTAATGATAGATGACCAGAACGGCAGAATCCTTTACGCCAATGACCGTTTCCTTTCAATATTCGGCCTCTCCAGGGATGATATTGAGAACATGGATCCTTTCAAATGCATCGCGCCGGAGTGGAGAGCGAAGGTGCGGGATTATCACGCTCGGCGCATTGCAGGTGAAGATGTGCCCGACAGATTCGAATTTGAAGGCATGAAAAAGGGCGGCGGCAGGATGTGGCTCGAGGTTGGCGTTGCGGTTGTTGAGCAGGATGGCATTGCACAGGGCACCCAGTCACTGGTACGGGATATTACAAGCAGGAAAATACTTGAGGCTCAGCTTCTGCAATCGCAGAAACTCGATGCTGTCGGAAGGCTCGCGGGGGGAGTAGCACACGACTTCAACAATCTGCTTACGGTGATCAAGGCTCATTCCGAGTTCATGATTACAGATCTCCCCGATACTCATCTCCTTAAACCGGATGCCGAGGAGATAAGCAAAGCCGCTGACCGGGCCTCCACACTCACAAGACAGCTTCTGGCTTTCAGCAGGCAGCAGCTACTCCAGCCAAGGGTTCTGGATATTAGCATGGTTGTATCCGGCCTTCAGAGGATGCTGAGCAGGTTGCTGAGTGAGGATATACAGTTTGTCACATCCTTCTCGAAGGAATCGGGATGCGTATTCGCGGATGAAAGCCAGTTCGAACAGGTTATCGTCAATCTGGTGATAAACGCAAGGGATGCCATGAAATCGGGCGGGAAACTCACGATCGAGGTAAACAACATCGATATTGACGAACACTCACTGATAATCAATCCTGATCTTCAAACCGGTCAATATGTACAGATATCCATCAGCGATACGGGAAGCGGAATGGACGCAGACACTCAGGCGCGTATCTTCGAACCCTTCTATTCCACCAAGATCAGCAAAGAGGGCAGCGGCCTCGGCCTTGCCATGGTATACGGTATTATAAAGCAGAGCAACGGAGTTATTGAGGTGAGCAGTGAACCCGGGGTAGGTACAACATTCAGCGTATACCTGCCAAGAGTTCAGGGAGAATACATTCCCGCTGAAGTGCGGGTTGCAAAAAGCACTGAAGCCGGCAAGGGGGAAAGAATCCTTCTGGTTGAAGACGATGAAGCTCTGAGGAAAGTGATCCACCAGTACCTCTCCAGAAAAGGATACAATGTGATATCGGCCGGGTCAGCGGAAGAAGCGGGTGATCTGTTTAAAAGCAGCAGTACCCAATTTCAGTTCCTTCTTGCAGATATTGTATTACCCGGAATAAATGGCGTGGATCTTGCTTCGCTCCTGAAGGAAAGCGGCTTCAAAGGCAAGGTACTCTATATCACAGGTTACGCAAAGAGCGATATCCTGCCAATCGAAATGGATGTTATCGAAATTAACCTGCTTGAGAAGCCCTTCAGCCTTACCGAACTCAGCCTGCGGATAAGAGATTTGCTGGATACCGAATAAGGCGTCTATTCTCTTTCTCATTGAATCCTCCTCTACAAGCAGATAAAAGGAGTTGTCTATCCTCTGCAATGTGAGTACAATCCACTGTCAGTTTCAATAAATGCAGATATTCAGAGGGGATAAAATGAGCAGGGAATTCACTCTTCGGGAAAAATTCAGCTACGCTTTCGACACAATGATGTCACGCGGCACCGCTGGGCTGATAATCTGGCTGGGGGTTCTTTCAGCAATACTTATCGTTCTTTTCTCATTACTTATCCTTACTACGGGCACTGCTCCCAACGACGAAGGTTTTCCCACACTTCTCTGGATGAGCCTCATGCGAACGATGGACCCAGGCACCATTGGAGGAGATGGCGGCAGTCCTGGATTCCTTCTGAGCATGCTTATTGTTACATTCAGCGGAATTTTCATTTTCAGCGCTCTTATAGGTATTCTGACAACAGGTCTGGAGGGAAAACTTGAAGCTCTCCGCAAAGGTAAATCAAGAGTTGTCGAAACAGATCACACAGTTATTCTGGGCTGGTCCGAACAGGTTTTCACAATTGTCTCGGAGCTCTCAATAGCAAATGAGAATCAGAAAAATCCCTGTGTTGCGATCATGGCCGACATTGACAAAATTGAAATGGAGGATTCGATCAGGGAAAAGGTGGCAGACACCGGTAACACCAGGATAGTATGCAGAACGGGAAATCCTGTTGAACCGGCTGATCTTGACAGAATGAGCCTTCACACTTCAAAGTCCATCATCATCCTTTCTCCGGATAACGACAATCCCGACCCCGAAGTGATCAAAACCATGCTGGCAATAAACAACAGAACCGCAGAAAGCCAGAAGCCTGTTCACATGGTAGCTCTTATAACAAACCCTGATAATGTGCAGGCTGCCCGTATTGTGGGGGGTGATCAGGCAGAGATAGTTCTGGCAGGAGATATAATCGCCCGGCTGGTGGCTCAGACGTGTCTTCAGTCGGGGCTTTCAGTGGTCTATCAGGAACTGCTTGATTACGGCGGGGATGAGATCTATTTTCACAATGAGCCAGCTCTCACCGGGAAGACATTTGCAGAAGCAATACTCATGTATGAGTCAAGCAGCATAATCGGACTGCAGAAAGAGGGAACGGCTCCCGTTCTGAACCCGGAAATGGACACCAGGATCGAAGAAAATGACAATATCATAGTTATCTCTGAAGATGACGATACTGTTGTTCCCTCAGGACTCACAAGCCCGGAGATTCAAACTAATCTCATATGTCACCTTGAAGAGGAGGAAATCGGACCCTCCCGGATAATCATGCTGGGCTGGAACTGGCGCGCCCCTATCATTATCAGAGAACTTGCTAATTATCTCAAACCCGGATCACACCTAAAACTCATTGCGGATGAGTCGCTCTGCCAGCCGACACTTCCTTCAGGGCTTCCGAATCTGCACCTGGAATATGCCGCTGGCAATACAACCGACAGGATCATCCTGGAAAATCTTTCATTTGAAGATTACGACCATATTCTTATTCTCAGTTACTCGGACTCCATGGAGCCCCAGGAAGCAGATTCCAACACTCTTATGACCCTTCTTCATATTCGTGACATTGCCGGCAGACTTGATGAGAATTTCTCCCTCATTACTGAAATGAGAGATATCCGCAACAGAAATCTGGCAGAAATAACAGGCGCCGACGATTATATAGTGAGCGATCAGCTTCTCAGTCTTCTTCTCACGCAGATTTCAGAGACAAAAGAACTGAGCGCAGTATTCTGGGACCTCTTCGATCCGGATGGCTCCGAGATATACCTGAAACCCGTATCAAGATATGTGAAACCGGGAGAACCGGTGAACTTCTACACAGTTGCCCACAGTGCTTCACAGCTGGGCGAAGTTGCATTCGGATATAGGATCACGTCCCAAAGAAATGATTCTGATAATGCTTACGGCATCGCTGTTAATCCTGTAAAGAGTAAATCCATTGTGTTTGACAAAGACGATATGGTGATCGTGCTGGCAGAGGATTAATCGAGAACGAGGAAGCGTCTGACTAAGCTCTGATCTTCCGATACTATCCGCATCATGTAAATACCCGGAGTGGTTACTGAAAAGGACGTGTCATGGGTTCCTGCGGGGAATTGCCCCGATTCGGGAATACTTACCACATGACCGCTGACATCGTAGATCGTAACACTGATATGCGAATCCGCAGCAAGGAATAATTGCAGTGTGGTCATCCCCAGGGTCGGATTCGGATGTGGGTATCCGCACAAAAGGTTGCAGTCTGCTTCCTTGAATCCTTCACTTATACCGGTCCCGTCATTCCATGCATATCTCAGGTCATGATCGGGATATCCGGCCCAGTATACAATATGTGGTCTGCCAAGAGTATCCAGAACAATATCCGGGTCACCTCTGCGAAGAATGTAACTGGGCAAAGTATCGACCAACTCATATTGCCAGTCAGAACCATCCCAGCTTGCGTACATGAGATAATCCTCATCGGCCTGGCAGTAAGCAATATGCGGTTGATCATCTGAATCAAGCGCAATGGAAGTACCCCATCCGAAAGACCCGCTGTCACATGCATCCAGCGTCTCAATATGCCACCCGGAACCGGTCCAGTAAGTATAGTGTACTTCGTTTCCAGCGTTGTAGGAAATATGAGGAACACCATCTTCACTGAGGGCAAGGGAAGTATTATTGCATTCATCTGAGAGAGAATCGATCACTTGAAACGACCACCCGGATGTCACATCCATGGAAGCGTACATAAGAAGATCCGGAGACCTGCGGGCATAGGAAATGTGAGGATTGTCATCCGTATCCAGTTTGAGGGACACGAACCAGCCCGTATTGTTTCCTGACTCCAGAATCTCAATGTTCCACATCGATCCCAAGCGGTAAGCGTAAGCAAGGATGTAGCCATAATCGATACTGAAGGCAATATGTGGTGAACCCTCTGCACCCAGAGCCAGAGAATTATGCCGCTCAGTCCCCGGGAATTCTAATTCCTCGCTCTGCCATTGCAGCGAATCATCCCTGGTCAAATAGAGGAGATTTCCACGGGGAAAGCAAATATGGGGTGTATCTGCGGTATCCAGAACCAGCGATACATACGCAATGTTTGGATATGTAAGGCTGTAAGCGCAATCGATCAGCCACTGGCTCCCGTCCCATTCGGCATACTTCACACCTGTTCCTTCAACGGGGTATGCAATGCATGGATATCCGGCAGAATTGAGCGCCAGAGATGGGTTTATTCCAGGAATGTCCACGTTTTCAATCAGCCAATCGGAAAATGCGGTAGACCCAAACGTGAGGAATGCTGATACCAGTAAGACGAATACTCTCATCTGACTCAACCCCTTAAATCACAAGGAAGTTACATACCAGTTTATAAACTAACCATTGGGAATAAGTCTGTCGAGTCTCAGAAATAGACTGATAAGCAGAACATCATTTTTTATTCTATCATATAGAGAATCGGGTAATCAAATTCAAATACAGGTACTCCTATAATGCCGTATTCAGATATATGAAATTTCCAGTTCATGATATTTTCAATACCTGGAATGATAGCTGTTTCAACAATTTCGAAATTGCCTGGATCGATGATATCAAATACAGCGACATCCTCAAATGCACGCTGAACCCATAATCTTCCCAGACTATCAGAACCGATATCTCCGATCATTGGTCGATATTGATATGGTTCCCATTCGATAGACCTCTCACCCGATGTAGCGGAGTATAGAGAACCTTCAATGAATTCTTTTTCCACTGCAATATCTGAAGTACTTTTCTCAACAGCTGTATATGGAAGGACAATAGTATCTAAAGGAGTAGCATCAGCATCATATAAATAGAGTACAGGCTCCCTCAGTGGATCAGGAACTACGAATACAGTGCTGTCGATAACTGTGAAATTCACAGAATGATACCTGTCTATCTCGAATATTTCATCCGGATCATTTGCACAATATTCTGCTTGATAGAAAACAGCATCTTCCTGATTTGGGCTGAATTCACTCCAGATTGCTATTCTCCTGTCGATAGACATGCCGGCACCTGTCATGCCCAGTCTATTTACAATTCCAACGATTCCATGAGGGCCGTATGATTCCATTTGCTTAATAGAACCATGCTCAAGCAGTTCTGAATCCAGGTACTCCCACCCAGTATTGAAGCGGCTCCATTGGAAATTATTGACAACGCATATTGACCCATCACCGGTAATTACAAACTCTGATGGTGAGTTGAATTCACCAGGCCCCTCTCCATAACGACCTGTCTGCTGAATGAACTCTCCTGTTTTAGAGAAAACAAGGATGCAATTCCGGATTCCATCAAGAACATAGACCTCACCATGCGGGCCTCTTTCCACATCGGAAATACGACCAAACACGTAATTGCTATCTCCATACATAATACCAATTGAATCAACTATTTGAAGTGTGTCATAAGGAGCTGAATCAATCATATCTGTTGGATGATTTTCCGAGCATGAGATACTCAGAACAAGCAGACAGAATATCAAGGGTATATTATTCAGCATATCCTATGTCTCCAGTACTATTAGAATCTCAGAGTGCCTGTGATTCCAGAGAAAAAGGAGTCAGGGCTACCGCTAGTTCATCACCGCCACGGGAGCTTCGTGAGCAAGGGAGTAATGCCCGGAGGTGATAACCTGGTCACCCTCTTCAATTCCCGCTTCAACTCCTTCTACAATGGATACAATGCCTCTGCCCTCAGGACCCAGCGTAACGTAGCGCCACTGGGCATGACCATCCACAACGACGAATACCATATCACGGTCATCCCTTATCAGAATGGCCTCCTGGGGTACTACAAGCTGATCCGGATGCACTGCTATAACTATCTCAAGCCTTGCGGTGGCTCCGGTTCTGAGGCCCGGTATTGCAGGAAGGTCGATGATGCCCTCTCCAGCCCTCATTGAAGGGTCAATGACCGGGGATACAGACGCCACCGTTCCTAAGATTGTAGTATCACCGAGAGATGGGATTGTAACGTAAACCCTCTGGCCGCTTGCGCAACGTGCCAGTTCACGCTCATCCAGGTTAACCTTCGCCTGAAGGCTCCACGGATCTATGATCTCTCCAAGGACGGTACCGGGGTAGACAACCATCCCTTCCCTTGCCGATACGTCAGATACCAATCCGTTGAAACCCGCCCTGATCGCAGCGTTGCTGTACTGGGTCTGAGCTGAAGCCAGGCTTGTCTGCGCGTCGGCCAGTCCTGTGGTCTGGCGGAGCATGCTTTTAACTTCCGCTGTAAGTTCCCCTCTGTAATTCTCGCATTCGAAT
>QNDS01000122.1 GCA_003644925.1 Candidatus Fermentibacterota bacterium | reverse complement strand
CTTGGGAACAAGTGGAAGAATCAGACTACCAATTTAACACTTTAACTTTGAGTAATGAACAGCGTAACACCTTATTTATAAAAATAAATAATTTTATAACTCGACTTCAAGCAAAGAATTCTGATGCTATTAAAGCAGGACAGTCCGACAACACAGGATTTTTCACTGTTGGCCCGTTGGCCTTAGCACCCAACCAAAAGAATGATCTATTGATTATGGTGGACTACGAGGGCTCTTGGGATTTCAGGATTCGTCCAGTATGGTCACAATTCTATGGTGGCGTAATTTATCAAGACTCTTTTGTGCATTCATATGCTGCGGCTGGAAGTACTAATACGTTGCCAGATAGATTTTCACCTGAAGCAACAATAAGTTTTAAGGCCAACCCCGTGCAGGCCAACCCCGTGTATGACGACGCTAGATTCGGTGGTATGTGGTCTGCTTACGGTAATACATATGTTAACAAAAATCAAGAACAACGGTCGGAGTACAGTTACTCTATAGTAGAGATAACGAAGACGGATTTTGAAGTGGAGCGTTGGGCTCAAATAGGCCAATCTGGGTATGTCTGGGTAGACATAGAAGACTTCAATATAAGTTATCTTTTTCCTTGGGAGTTTATATCTGCTAAGATGTTTAAAGCGGAAGAAGAAGATGACCCTAACGAAGGTGGCGGAACAGACGCCACAACTAGTGACCCCAAATGTAGTGGGGACCCTGATAGCGGCAGTCACGTTGAGCTAGAACTTGTTTACCCAGAGGCCGGTGCCGAAGTAAGGAAATCTATACCACCAGCGGCCCTTATTCTCAAAGCTAAGGGAGCCAAATCACGTTCATTTTTTAGGAGTGAATGGCATCTTAAAATATCGTTTAAGTATCAAACTGTGTCTAATGAAGACCCGACCACGGACGATTCAGAAGAAATTGAAAAAGAACTGATTTTCCCAGCAGAATTTAATGAAACAGTGCGCTTTATACCCAACCCATTTAGTATAAATGCCTCTGTGGCAGGCGGGCCTGGGCAAGCAAGTGGTTCTATATCAAATGTAAGAGACAAAACTGTAGGTGTTTTAGGAAAGTTTGTTGACTTTGAGGGGCGTTTACAAGCCGTATTTGCTACAAAACTTTTAACACAAGTAACCGAGCTTAGTTGTAGGAATGTTGAGATTAGATACGGTTACACCATACCTACTGAGGAGTATGCCCTACAACCCGAGGGGGGTCAAACCACCAGTATAACTGCAGACAAGCTAAAAGGCATTGGTTCTCTAGGTTACTCACCCCCTTGTGGGGACCACAAATTGTCGTTTAATGGGTATGGGTATCTATGGTATCCATTTGCTGATTGTTCTCTTGTAGAGTATTATAGTATATATACAGGTGCGGGGTCTTGTTTAAACCCCTATCCGGGCAACGACGACGAAGATGAAGATAACCACAACAGAGATGACTACCGTTTTTGCGGCCCTATACAATACGTACCTTCGACCGGCCCAGTAGGTAACTGGGCAGCCAGTTGTAATGCCAAATGGAAATACTACTACAGTAAGGGCGCTGACTTTTCCGGTGCGGGAGAATTTACGGGCCAAGCTAATATAGTAGCTACTGTTAATGAGCTGGCATATAAGTCTCACGAGCCTGCTTGGGACATGCCGCCATTTGGTAATTTGGGCAGAGAGATAATAACTAGGTTTTTTTCTCAGGACTATAGAAAACATTTGAGTAATAAAGGCTCTACGAAGCCCTACTTAAGAGGCCAGTGGATGCCGTTGGTTATGGACAACAAAATGTTTGATGTATCATTCAATCCGGTAGAGGGCCAAGCACATTCCCCCGATGCCTTTGCTTTTGTTAATCAACTAAATTTTCAAATGGCGAGTGATATAGCAGAAGAAATGGAAGAGTCCACACGCTACAGATTTGATGAGGTTTTAAAGATAAATAAAGAACCATTTTGTTCTTACCCTGAACAAGTTATAATGAAGGGAAATTCCACTTATGTTGTGTTGTTTAATTTTCAGCACGAAGACACAGCGTGGGTGTGGCAAGAGCACTGGAAGGATGTCGAACGTGGCGCAGGTTTGGGCGAAGCCGCAACTACCACAGCCCCCGAAAATTTAATATCTAAGCCTTGGATGGATTTTGTAGCCCTTGAAAAACCAGACTACAGGTGGTCCAAAGACAAAGAGGAACATCGACTCATAACTAAAGAGGCCGACGTTGATATTACATACACAGCTCCCGAGATGGAGGAAGGTGAGACTGGTAGCGACGCTTTAAAGAAATGGCCTTCTATACAATTAGGTGGTGGCCCCAAGCGATACTTTAAAATTCTTTACACTGATTATGCAGGTCAACAAGTAGAATGGATGGACGAGGGTAGTGGGGAAGTGGGCGGCTCCGGCGGCCCCGTAGAAGAAGGATCAGCTTACCAAGAAGCCATGGGTGATGAGTGGGCACATCACGAAGACACATTATTTGAGGAAGGTTTTGAAACTGAAACCGCTGCTGCAGAAAATGCAGGGAGAAAGATAGTTGAAGACTATGATATATTTGGCAAAGAGGAAGTTAAATACTACAACAGAGGACTTATATGTAGTATTTTAAGAAGTAACTTGAAGTATTTACCAGTAACAGCCGAGAACACCCCAGCGGTTTTCAATGCCAGCACCCCGGCACAAGCTTCTTTTGGAGGCTTTCCTTCAGTTTTTTTATGGGATACTCCAGTAACTACTGATATACAGATCACTTACAGTGTTGCCGAGGAGCCTGTGTGTCTAACATACGCCAAAATAGAGGGTGTGTATGGCAGGGCAGAGGTAACAAACCCCTCGACGAGGAAAGAGGAAACTTTTTATGCTTGTAAACCTGACATAGAAATAACGGTCAGAGTCGGCAACGACGACATTGTTTTAGGTACACGGGAGGGGTTTATTTATGAGGGAAAACTTAAACAAAAATTGTTTGAAGTAGAGTTTTTCTTTCCGCCAGAAGTGACTAGGCTGCTTGACCAGAGAACCAATATGATAACTGTGGTTCTACGAAGCAAAATTGGCAAAGAGGCCACTGATAAGGTACAAAGCGTGTGTATCAATAAAGTTATGTTCATGCATTCTAACTGGAAAGATCTAACAGAGACCGTTAAGGTTTGGGAGAGAAAATATGTAAGGTCAACTGCAGACATACCAGAACCTAATTTGGATGGTCCTCAGGGCGTGATAGCTTTTGAACCTAACAATGATAATTCAGGGCAGTATTTTCCGTCAACATATCCTCAATACCATGACAAGCTGGATCTCCACAACAAAGTACGCCAAGTGTACGCAGACCCTTATCATGACTACGACGAGCGTATAGAAGTAACCAAGGATAGTCTTATGACTGTCGAACAAGAAAAGCAGAGAATTTTATACGAGACAGCCATGGAGTTAGATAAGGGCTTTCCCGTAAGTTATTCAGCCACGCTTAGCCCTAGTTTAAAAGCCGTCTTACCAAGTGGAAATGACGAGGGGCTTACTGCCGTGTTCTCGGCCGAGGCTTTACCATATGAATCGACCAATGAATTCAATCTATATGTTGAAGGCGAATTTTGGCAACCTAAAGGGCACAAGTTTAAATGGGGCGACCAAGCCATACAAATGAATTGTTGGTATTTCGGTCCCACAGAGACGGTCTACGATGCTGAATTTGTGCATATGGATACTGACGAAGCAAGTGCTATATCAGACCCCGCTACCGCAATGTACACCGACCGTATGGAATTCCAATTAAAATTGGCTTTCGGAGATTATAAGCTTGATAAAGACTCACAAGCCACGACCACAGTTAAGCCCGAAGCTGATGTCCAAACTGGGTTAGGGGGAGGTTTCTAGTGATAGAATTCTTAAAGTGTAAAATATGTGAAGGCCCCTTGGTATTTAATATGGACGCAACTGTTAATTCATATATGGACCCTGAAGGATACAACGTAGAAGATATAAATAAATTCGCACAACAGATGGTGCAAGAATACATGTCGTTCACTTGTAATAGTTGTGGAGTCAATGTACGCTTGACGATAAGGGACATGGAAAAAACTGTCCGCGACGAGGCTGTGAAAATGGCTGTCACCATGGTGAGCAGGGACATGTTGCTGGTAGATGGTGTGAACCTCAGTAGAAAAGTGATGGTCTATTGTGGCGGCTGTAATGGTTTTGATGGTAAAGGTAGTTGTTTTGTAAATATTTATAATGAGTGTGACTTGAAGAGGTTGCCTAATGTCGACTAACATAGTAAACAACGCACGTTCCATAAGCACATCACGTTTGTGTGTTTATGACACCACTATTGCGTACTCCTCCGACTTCTCTGTAAATGGTGAAGTAGATGGTTGGGATTACTACCGTAATATACACACGTATGGTTGTTGGGGCGGCTTTTTATTTGGTACCTTTATAAGTACAGAAGCCATTATAGGAAGAGCCAACCCCTTCACACCAGTACCTGCTGAAGATTACTACACAGTTAAATTAGTTATGAAGTATGATATGGTAGAACGACGCAGCACACAGCAACCGGCCTCTGTTGGTAGATTGGCGTGGCGCACAATTAATAACCCGGTATGGGGATCAGACAAAGAGTATACTTTTGATATTATACCTGATGGTAAGTGGCACGAGTATATTTTAAATCTAGGTGAGACACAGTGGTGGCAGGGAGATGTTAATGATCTCAGGCTGTCACCAGCTATAGATGGAAAAGAGGCCGACGTGTTCTTTGTAAAGGACATAAAAATAGTCTCCACGTCCACATTTAGATGTACACAAGGGGGCTGTAGTGCATTTTCGCAATACACACATAACTGTGTGGGTGCCGGTGACCGGGCTCTTATAGTTGGCGACATACCAAGCGAGAGAGACACTCATGTGTCAATTAACTCAGATGCTATTTATAACTTTACAATAGAAGAGGATGTCAATGATGTACTATTGCTGAACATCAATGACTACGGTTATGAGCGCATACGTTTAGACTTAGTAACAAATAAAGATGGCAGCTATATAGCAAAAGCATTAAGTAAAAGTATATCAGCTCTAGATGTTGGCGGCTACGCAGAAGTAGAAGTGGCCTATGATGACGGTGTGTTCAAGATATATACTGGTACAGCCATGAACGACGCTACTATCGCGGTAGCTTACTCACCGGCAGCAGTTACGTTGGGTTTTTATGACACTTATCAAACCAAGATATCTACAGAAACTGTTGGTACATCACCAGCCACGTTGTTCAAACCAGCGTCGTCGTTTAGGGTCAAGACGTCTCAGGTCTTAGATTTGTTTGATGGTGATGTTAGTTCTAATTTTAAGTTTGACCCCATAGGGTACAGTACGGAGGGTGGCAGGTCTGACTGGTTGAAGGGCGGCGTGGGTGACATAGCATTAGGCAAGCCAAAACATACAAATAGTAGCGCTACCACTATTTCCAGAGACTACAATGTTTTAAGTAATGCAGGCAAGACTATAATTGATTTTAATCACCCGTTTAATACAAGCGGCAGAATTAAGATGATTCAGATAGCTTGCACCTTAGACAACAGTAATGTATCCGAGTCAACAGGGTGGAACGACGCAAATCGTGTTGAGCTAACAGGCGCCAAAGTTATAATACTTCGTCCCAACAGGGTCGGAAACTTAAAACCTGTGGGGACTGTGTCTATACCAAATAGAGATAGGTCTAGTAGTGTAATTTATTCTAAATCTCAGGTTAGTACGGAATTAATGTGTGACATATGGGTCAACAAGGGCGACCTCATAGGTGTGTACAATGCAAACATGTATGTAGGAAAGTCGCTTACTGGCAACGAGATTGACGCGAACTATTATCAAATAGATGGTGAGCCCACAGACGTGTTTGACCCCGGAAGATTAAATGGGCAGGGTAATTCTGGTATACTGGTGTACGCTAGAGGAGATCTTAGACAAGACAAGTTAATTATTGATATAGATTTAGGTATTCGTTACAATTTAAATGACATCTATATTTATGCTGACACAGAAGCTGTAAACATGGATTATAATGTTGCCCGTTGTCTTGATATTGATTGGGACATCAACTTATTTGGACTCACGCATAGCACGGGTTACAAAGACGGCAGAGACGGGACGTGGGCAAACTTTACTCACCAGAACACAGCGTACGGTGTAAACCGTTTGACAGACGGCCTGTACCACGCACCTGATGGCGAGGCCGGTGCTCTGGCAGGTTCAGACTCTTCTGGTCTGGTTATAACCAGCCCCGGTTACTTTTTCATCAACGGAGACGGAGAGTGGGTAGACTCCTACCAGTACGGAGGGGCGTGGTACCAAGGAGATCCGTTTGTGGCAGACTTTGTTGACGACCCTATTACATTTACTATTATATTCCCACATAACACGACACGTACTATATACAAGGCCAAGATTTATTTCAAAGAAAATTGGAATTTTAGAAGTTTTGGCCTAGCCACGTACAACGGATCTTACGGTGACGCTGGTGACACAGAGTTTAGTCAGTTTCAATATATTCCAGAATACACGGCCATAACTCTTGACGACCGGCGCTATGAAAAAGATGGCGCACAATACGACTCCATAAAAGAATATTTGTTTGTAAACCCTTGTCTGGGAAAAGCTACTTTCGAAGCCACGGGACCACAAGAAAGATGGTACTCCCCCGGCCTTGGTGTAAGTGTCTCTCAGCCAGGTAAAATTACAAATATAGAAGAATCCATTACAGCAGCGAACACAGACTGGTCTGTGTTAGAACATGAGTTTGCTCCTATAAATTGTCACGGATTTATGTATCATGTAACATACCACGAGTCTACAAAGATAAATGAAATGGAATTGTTTTGTCAAAGTGACGATATAGGATCTAGTTTGATAGGTGGTACCACAGTGTCTTACTCACTATACAACGACACGTGGTGGCCAGCAGAGATATCTGAAGATGTTAATTTAAATATACGGGCACTTTTAAACGACACACCCCGTTACCTTTCTATAGAAATTAGTCCGGTAACTACGGTACGTTTGAAGGACATAGATCTACAGCTAAGTTCCAATGACTTGTTCTTAGGTGAAAAAGGCTGTGCTACTAATATTGAGTTGGACGACTGTACTCTTGGAGAGATTAATAGTTCTAAGAAAATAGAGATAGAGAATACATACGGCGCCCCTTATGACCTCTATGTAGATGTACAACGTGACACCATAAGAGAAGCGGGATTGTTGTATGCCTCATCACTAAGTGGCACAGAGGCCATAACCAACCCAGAGGTTGGTGTAGATGGTCACTACAAAAAAGAGAATGATTACATACTCCGTAATGCTGCGGGCAACGTAGCTATAAACTGTGAATGTTACGGACTAGAAGATTTGTTATCTGACAAGAAAGTATGGGTAACGGATGACGACGGTTACTCTTGGTATGAGTGGGGTACTATAACTAAAGGTGAGAGTATAGACCTCTCTAACATGTCGAGCAGGACATACACTGTAATGGAGTTTCCGCCACTGTCGAGGAATAAATTCTGGAAGATAAGATTCAAGTGCGAAGACCATTCCACCAATGTCCGAGAGCTACGAGTTTATTATGAAGACACTGAATTAGAAGTAGTTAACTTTTATCATGACAAGTCTAACCCAATAGAGGCTGCGATGACTGACGCCGCACCTCATTTGGATAACTACTCAGTACGTGGAAGTTACTACACTTTAAATAATGTTAATTTCATAGGCTTTGAGTTAACATCACAGCAGAAAGTTACAAAGATAATAATGTTCCATGATGATTTACCAGATTATAGTCCGTCTTTCTATCAGTTTGGTATAGACCACTACACCGCATTTTGTATGCAGACAGACTACTACACTGACAATTTCTTTGACTATAGTTATAATGAGTTATCTATAAGTAGAAGTAATGTTGCACCACAGAGAGATTCTTACACGGCAAGATCGTGGAGTTACTCACAAGACTTCGCAACTTGTTCTGGCCACGATTGGGTTGAGTGGGACCCTTATGAGGGCACCTATCCAGCTTTCTTTAACACGACATGTGTGACGGGTACTGACAATTATATAGAATCTACTTGGGTTGGCACCGGCGTACAACCTATGTATGGAGGTTACCACGGCGCTATTTACAAAGCTATAGATGAGATATACGAGGACTGGCAGTTCAAACTTGATTTCAAATTTATGGTCACTGAAAGAGAGGGTATAGTGAGCTTGGGCTTGTTGCGCTCGCATCACTGGTCGAATGTGAACTGGGCACGTCAGCATCTTTGGGGCGGTGTGCAGGTAGCGTTTGACCAATATGGGGCAATGGAACTTGCTGTACACGATGACACAAACCAATACAGTGTAGCTGAGTATGACTCGATCAAAAGCCCTAACTACTCATATGATTTAAACACTGAGTATTATTTACGTATACAGAGTGATGGTGTGGGAAACTATACTATGTACTTATGGACAGGCGATTGGGATACTGGTACTCTGATGTACACACAGACTTTATATTCTAACCGTAGGTGGCGAGCAACCAAATTAGGTATAGGCGGCGGTGCGGGAG
>QNDS01000121.1 GCA_003644925.1 Candidatus Fermentibacterota bacterium | reverse complement strand
CTTCTGGAGGAATACAGAGCTCTTTACCGGACCAGTGAGGGAACCATAAAGCTCGGACTTGACCTTCAGGGAGGCATGTATCTGTCCTATATGGTTATACCGACTCCAGGCCTGGACGAGGAAGAAGCCATTGATCAGGCTCTGGAAGTTATCAGGAACAGAATAAACGAATTCGGAGTATCCGAACCTTCCATAACCAGGCAGGGCAGTGACAGGATAGTTGTTCAGCTGCCTGGAGTGCGTGATCCTGAGCGAGCAAGGTCAATTGTAGAGCGGCAGGCATTACTGGAGTTCAAACTCATAGCCTACCCTACCGATGAACATCCCACCGTATCCAGCGTCCCTGTTTTGAGGGAACTTGATAACCTGCTGATCGGCGATGAATTTGAAGAGCCGGCATCACTTGACAGCCTTCTTGAGGAATCTTTCGATCTCATGGAAACAGCTGAAACATCTCTGTCGGAGTCCGACTCAGCAATCCATATCGATATGCAGGAAGGTTTTGCGCTTCCGCAGCAGGAAACCGGAGAAGGGAGTTCTCCCGAGGAAATAGCACTTCCGGAGCTTGAACGCCCCGGGAGCCTTGCAAGCCTCATTGAACTTGCACCAGAGGCGATAGCCAGAAGCTCCAGGGGATTATCTCCCGGAGACTGGATAGTCTATACCGGAGATCAGATGGATCAGCTGAATGATATCATCAACCGGTCAGATGTGGATTCCATGCTGGCTTCGGTCAATCTCCGATTTACTTTCGGCAGACTGGAAGAGACTCCCGACGGGACATTCCGGGCTCTCTACCTTCTTCCACGAGACATGACCCATGGCTGGGATCGCCAGGTGGACCAGGTAATGGAGGATTACCTTCTAACTGGAGCGAACCTCACCGATGTCAGAATCCGCATGGGCAGCGCTCAGTCACTTACGAACAATCCATATCTCATTCTGGAGTTCGATTCGGACGGAAGCCGCAACTGGGAGCAGATCACAGGGAACAACGTAGATAAGCGTGTAGCGATAGTTCTTGATGGTACCGTATACTCCGCCGCGACGATACGTGAACGGATATCCGGGTCCGGAACAAGGTTATCAGGCGGGTTCTCAACAGAAGAGGCGAGAGACCTCAGGCTGGTTCTGAAAGCCGGCTCCCTGCCCGCAGAACTTGTAATCGCTGAAGAACAGACCATAGGGCCAAGCCTGGGCCAGCAGTCCATTAACAGGGGTATGATAGCGGGTATAGTAGCTTTATGCCTTGTGGCTGCATTCATTATCATCTATTACGGCACCGGCGGTATCGTCGCTATTATGGCGCTGATCTTCGATATGCTTATCATCATGGCCGTTCTCAGTTTCCCGGGGCCCCTTGCGCAGATAGGGATGAGTGGTCTTAACGCGACCCTTACTCTGCCGGGGATAGCGGGAATCATTCTGACCATCGGTATGGCCGTTGATGCCAGCGTTCTCATATACGAGAGGATCAGGGAAGAGAAGAGGTCCGGCAAGGGTGTCAGGGCGGCAGTAAGGGCTGGATATTCAAGAGCCTTCGTTACTATCCTGGATGCCAACCTCACCACCCTGATAGTAGCTCTGGTGCTTTACAAATTCGGAACAGGTCCCATAAAGGGATTCGCCGTTACCCTCTCAATAGGTATTCTTGCCAGTATGTTCTGTTCCCTCGTCTTCTCGAGGGCTTTTATAGAACTCCTTCTGAAGAGTAAGAAGAAGAAGGATCTCAGTTTCGGGAAATGGTCCATTCTGGGAGACAGGCATTTCTCTTTCGTGGAAATGCGGAAGAAGACATACATAATTTCCGCCGTGGTTATTCTGGTAGGAGTGGGAGCGTTCTTCATAAACGGGGGCCTTGATCTGTCAATTGATTTCACCGGCGGCCTTGAGACGAATGTGGTAAGCTACACCGCCACCAGTACCTCGGAGCTGCAGGAGGCCCTGGCAAACAATGGTCTTCAGGATGTTCAGATCCAGAGACTGATGGATTACGAGGGAGATGGAGCCGCCGCTTTCGTTGTCAGGACTTCAGAAACAGACAAGGATTTCGTTTATACTTCCCTGCAGGAGAACGGATGCGTTCCGATGGAGCTGGAAGCCGATTCCGAGGGACTTTCCTTCATCAAACAGATCGGTCCGAGGGTTGGAGAAGAGCTCAAGTCAAAGGCTCTCAATGCCATCTTCATGGCCATGATCTTCATAATCTTCTATGTATGGTACCGCTTCCAGTTCAAGTGGGGCGTAGCCGCAGTTATCGCGCTTGCCCACGACACTATAATCACCATTGGCCTTCTGGCGCTTATCAGGCTTGATATATCGCTGACCATCATCGCCGCCATCCTGACTATCGTGGGTTATTCCATCAACGACACAATAGTTGTTTTCGACAGGATCCGCGAGGACAGAAGGCTCAGGAAGGGCAAGACCCTGGCCGAGACGGTGAACATATCCATAAACGAAGTTCTCAGCAGAACGGTAGTAACATCCCTTACTACGTTCATGGCTGCCTTCATACTCTTCATCATATCCGGAGGCGTTCTTGCGAACTTCGCTCTTACGCTCATGATAGGAATAATTGTTGGAACTTATTCTTCCATCTTCATTGCAAGTCCGATACTTGTCGACTGGCACGCGAAGCTGAAGAAGAAGTAAGACACAGGAACTCGATAAAGAAAGGCGGAACGGGATTCAACCCGTTCCGCCTGATCTTTCTGTACTGTTACTAATCTGATTCCAGTATCACAGAGGTTTCTGCGCCGCCGAGCTCTCTGCTCGAACCGAAATGAAGTTCTCCTCCGTGAAGGGAGACGATCCTTCCCGCGATCGCAAGGCCGAGTCCTGTTCCCTTGCTTGAGTGCCCCTTGGTGAAAGGTTCTCCGAGTCTGTCGAGTATCTGTGGATCGTAGCCTTTACCATCGTCAGCAATCGCGATCCGGACTTTGCGGGTGGAGCTGTTCTCTGAGATAGCAACGATCACGTTCGATCCGGCGTAGTTCACCGCATTGCGGATAAGATTCCCCACAGCCCTGCTTAGAAGAGAAAAATCTCCTTTGCAGCTTCCGCTGCCTCGAAGCTGGATGCTTATCTCATCCCTGGCCCAGGATTCAGCCTGGATCATCTCGCGGCAGATGTCTTCAAGGGCTACCCGTTCAAGACTGATATTGCTCTCTCTTCTGAGTTTGTTGAAATCCAGAAGCTCGGTAATAAGGCTGTCCAGAGAAACAAGATCTTTCTCCATTCTATCAATCTTCGAAAGGTTTTCTTCTCCTGAATCCTCTTTTATCAGTTCAAGGGCCAGCCTCATCCGGGCCATAGGTGTGCGAAGCTCATGCGCAACGATACCCAGAAGCTCCTGATGTGATTCGACGAGGGACTTTATCTGCTCCGCCATGCTGTTGAAGGTTCTGCCCACATCATCCAGCAGGTCCCCTCTCTCCTTAACGTGAAGTTTAATACCCAGGCTTCCGGAGCCCAGCTCAGAAGCAGCCCATTGAAGCTTTGCCAGCCTCTTTCTTACGGGCCAGAGAGCCAGAAAAAGAACCAGTCCTTCCATTACAAGCAGTATCACAACTATCAGCCAGAAACTCTTTTTCCAGAAACCCCCTGCGCCTCCGCGGGGACCTCCTGAGATATCTATCCTCAAGGGATAATCCGGAGGAAGGCCGGGGAGAGCGAAGAACCCCTCCGGGGGATGCATCCGACCGGGATGTCCGACGTTGGGGAAAACCCGTACTTCAATATTCAGGGTTTCCGAAAATGCGATTATGGAATCCCTTTCAGGGGGAGGTTGCGTTGCAAGCAGCCAGTCCCTGAACTCCTCCACATCGGCTCTGTATGCATCCAGCTGCGCGGGGATGATTCTCATTACAGCCAGAACCGAGATGACAAGAGTCATGACAACGCAGATGGCCAGGGGAAGGTAGATCTTAAGGAACAGTTTTTTCATCAGTTCTCCTCCGGCATGACCATAAGGTATCCTACGCCACGTACTGTTTTAATGAGTTCTCCCGTGGAGGAGTCTCCAAGTTTTCTGCGCAGGCGGGAAATGATTACATCCACGGTTCTGTCAAACGAGTGGAAACTGACCCCTCGCAGCTCTTCGATCAGCTGGCTTCTTTCCTGTACCCTTCCTGCTCTTCTCGCCAGAAGAACAAGAAGATCAAACTCGGTGGTTGTCAGATCAAGGTGATTGCCGTCCAGTGTAACTTCCCGGGAGGGTACATTGATATGGAGATTTCCCCTCCGCAGAATTTCCGCCCTGGCATCAGAGGAGCCCCTTCTCAGAAGGGCTCTGATTCTGGCCAGCAGGACTCTGGGGGTTACGGGCTTCCCGACGTAATCATCCGCACCCACCTCAAGTCCCACAACAATATCAGCGTCATCCTTCATAGCGGTAAGCATTAGAATAGGACCTCTCCAGGAAGCCCTGAGCTCTCTGCAGACATCAAGGCCGCTGACATCAGGAAGCATCAGATCAAGTATTACAAGATCAGGGCTGGTTTCAAGGACGGTCTCCAGCGTTCTGGAACCTTTGTAAAGAAGGCTGACTATGAATCCGTGTCGCTGGAGGTATTCCTGCAGGAGCGATGCAAGTGATTCGTCATCTTCTACGATCAGGAGTTTATGGCTGCTGCACACAAAAAACCTTTCTATCATTGACAGACACAGAACTTATTCTATTCTATTGCGAAACGCAGGACATGCCAATTACCAAAAAGAAGGACAGTAAATATGCTTACAACGTTAATAATAGTAGCGCTTTCCATTACAGGTTCCGAGCAGGCTGAGCCGGCGTACGTTCTGCAGTATCCCGGCTTGGTTTTCGGCTGGCTCCCTGATGAGCTGATTCCGCCTGTCGAAGGTACGCTGACCGATGAAGCCGGCGTCATAACCAGCGGTCCAAACGCAACCGGGACGGAATATCAGCTGCACTACTGGAAGGAAGACCTGGAGTCAAACACCAGGAAAGACGAATGGCTCACCACAAGATTCCGCAACATTATCTCTCCGGACATCTTTCCATCCCTTGTGATCGGTGCGCCAGAATGGATAGAGGGAAGCACGTCTTCAGAATTCTGGGAAACCCGTTCCATCGGTCTTGTGCCGGTGCTCATGTTCAACAGAATAACAGACGGGGGAGATATTATCAGCAAGGGAATGGCCTGCGCGATTTTCACAGAGGATCACTCGATACTCTTTTACATTATTACGCCGACCACCGCTACGGAAGATATTGGAACAGAATTTAAATACATGATCTCACAGATGTATCTGGCAGGGGAATAGGGCACTTACCTTCTCTTCAGTCCGATACCGTAAAGGAATCTGGCAAGCATAAGTATACCTGCCGAGTGCAGGATAAGAATTCCCGTCTGAATAAGACCCTGCGGGAATACAAGCCCCACGGTCATTATCCTTCCAATGGGAGGAATGATAATAAAGAGCCATTCAGGCAGGCTGGCGACAGGCAGACCTGCCAGAAACCCCACGAGCAGCATAGCGGAGAAGAACAGTGAGCCTGCAGCTCCGGTTGTGAGCAGACCAAGAAAGGCTCCCATCGATACTGCCCACACTACAGGTATGTAGGATTCGGCTATGATCTGAAAAACCGGAAAGCGTCCGGGTTCCGGCAGCGCAGCCATCACCGCTCCGGTCGTAAGAACAAAAATAACGGATACGATGGAAAGTACGGCAAGGTAAGGTCCCCAGAAACCCGAAGCCCTCCTGACCGGGAGTGCCAGGGAGTTTCTAAACCAGTTTGATTCCCATATCCCCGAGAAGAACAGGCAGGACTTGATCCCGGCAATGAGCGTAAGCAGAAGAGAACCATTCCAGATGGCAAGTACGGTTCTCTGTTCCAAGGTGAAAATTCCTGTTATACCGTGAGCGGAGAGGTAGGATTCCGCATATACCATGAAAGCCAGCATGGGCGGGAGAAGAAGGTACGGACCAACCCACTTCGTCTTGAGAAGAATAATGACGCTCTCCTTGAAATGAAAAGTATTTCGACCCTTCATGGCAGGTTCACCACCCTGTCCGCCCTTTTTGCCAGAGGGGACTTGTTCTGTACAAGCACCAGCACGGAAGCCCTCTCCAGCAGAGATATTACGATAGAAAGCCCAGAGCTGACCATCAAAGACGACAGATTGGCCAGAGGTTCGTCCAGAATTGCCACGAAAGGTTTCGTAAGGGCCAGAGGAGCCAGAGAAAGCATCTGAAGCTGCGAGCGGTTCATCTGTTTTGGAATCAGCTCTGCTGCTTCCGTAAGCTCCATTTCATCGCACCAGCCGGCAACATCTCTCTGAACCGATCTTGCGGGAACTCCGCGAATAAGAGCTATCCTGCGTTCAAGCTGGTTTCTGACCGGCAGATCCGGTGCGAAATTACTGTTTTGAAAGACAAAAAAGGATCTCTCCTTAGCTCTCATGGAGCCAGGCCTCGCACCCATGATCCTTATGGAGCCGCTGCCTGCAGACCTGATCCCGGCAATGGATTTGATTAGATTACTCTTACCGCTTCCCGGTCCTCCCACAATGGCTGCAAGCTCGCCGCTGTCCACCTCGATGGAGAAGTGAGGGATCCTGGGTTGGTCGGAGTAACCACCAATGGAAATGTATGGAGGCATATGTTCCTTTCAAAAACAAATCGAGATGGATAAATACCCCATGAAGGCGATTCTGACCACCCTCATGTTCATTATGCTCCTCACAGGGTGCGCTGAAAAGGAAAGATATGCGGAACGCTACCTCGATTCGATAAGCCTTGTCCTTCACATGGACAGGCCTGCGGAGGTTGCCGGGGTTCTCAGGCAGGGGGCGTCTCCCAGTCATGCGGTTGAGTACCCCGATCTTTCAGGGATCAGCCGATTGTCATTTATCTGCAGCATGGAGGACTCCGCAGAACTCTTTGAGCAGATCTCACAGGCATTGATCCCATGCGAACTGTCTGCAGTTGAAAACGCCAATTCCAGTTCCATTGAGTACTGGCAGGAGGGAATTGCCTGGCAGCCCGAGTACCACTGGACATTCAGTGATAACAGCTGTGTTTTTACGGCTACGGTTATAGTAAGCAATTCTACATGCAGGGAATGGTTTTCACAGAGAACGGTTATGAAGGACTTCTCGGGAAACCCCATCTGTATGGTGGATGACACGCTCATTATCAGGAACGGAGACATGGAACTGGGGTGGTGGAACGCAACCGGTCCCGTCCTTCCCGTTACGCTGAGCTACGGCTGGCCGGTGAATTCGCAGTGGAACCAGCTTGTACCCTGCATCGTGCCGCATGCTGGCGATTTGATAACAGGCATAGATGAATGGCCCATCAGAACGGGCGATACCCTCTGGGTTCAGCCGGAAACGGAAATAGAAATTACCGAAACCGTTCATCAGAACACCACCGGGTACGATTGCACGCTCCAGATCTACAACCAGACAGGGGTCTATACTGAGATCAGAATAACGCATCCGGACAGAACACCACGGGGAGCGCTCTTCCAGCCGCAGGAAAACTTCCCCTCACTCCTGGGCCTGCAGCCCGGAGACGTTGTAATCCTTGAATACAGAATACATTACAATTAATCGTCTTGACCGAAGGGCGCTTGATTGGTTAGAATAGCCGTCCAACCCATGGAAATCGGTGCGCCCGTAGCTCAACTGGATAGAGCGCTTGGCTACGGACCAGGAGGCTCCGGGTTCAAATCCTGGCGGGCGTACCAGAAAAATAGGGGGCAATAAGCCCCCTTTTTTGCTGGTATGTTCCCTGATTGAAACCATGCTGATTCGGAAGGTGCATTATGTGGTTTGTATATATCTGTGACAGGAGCGGACAGCTCTATACAGGGATCACCACCGATATCAACCATCGAATGAAGCAGCATAAAGCGCACCTTCTCTATAGCGAGAGCCATACAGACAGGGAGAGTGCAGGTAAGCGGGAGCGCCAGATCAAGGGCTGGACTCGGAAGAAGAAGCTGGCTCTCATAGCTTCATCGAATCAGCAAGGGTGAATTTATCCTGAGCGAACATCTGTGAGTCGAAGGAAATCCTGGCGGGTGTACCAACTAATTACACGAGTATACATCTCATATCATCTGTTGTTCGACAGGAGGCCGAGACTCTGATTGGAAAGCTGAGCATGGCTGTCCAGAAGGCTGCTTCACCTCAGGATAAGCTGCGGGCATATGTTATTACTCGAATGCGTCTCTTATTCCAGTTAAGCATTTACCATAATGTGGAACGCGAGCTTCTCAGGGCTAACAACCACTTTTTCGAAGATTCAGTTCTCCGCTGTGTCGAGAAGCCTCCTCACTTCGATCCAGACCTGTCTATCAGCTTCCTGATCGTGCTGCGGAGGAGTACGTTCCGTAAGATTCAAGAGGCGTAAGGCTCCTGGCAGTCGGCTCCTGAATGCTCGGGCACTCAGTTACTTCAGCAAACCATTGAGCAGGAGATCCACTATTGCTTCAGGGGAAGGAATCAAGGTTGTCCTGGCATACACGCTGCTCATCATTACAGCGACAACGCTCCCTCTGAACATCCTGCATGCAACATCAAGATCGGCATCTTCCCTGATCGTTCCATCCAGAAGCTCTCTGGAGAAAATATCCATGAAGAGAATCTGTATGTATTCTATCTCATTCTG
>QNDS01000120.1 GCA_003644925.1 Candidatus Fermentibacterota bacterium | reverse complement strand
CGCTACGTTCTCGAACATGCGCTTGCCGGAAACAGATGGGGGCATGAGTCAGTTATCGGCACAACAGACGCGTGGGACATGTCATGGCTGGTTTCACGATCCGGCCTGCACATTCAGAGAAAGATGGATATCTGGAATGGCATTGAAATAGTTAGATTTCCTGTCCTTCATCCTCCTGTGCAGAATGTATTCCGGGCTGTGCTGAGGCGGATAAGTAAATGCGGACCTGATAGATACTACTACCCTAATCCATTTATCCCATCACTTCACCGCTGGCTTTCTATAGAAAGGGGATTCGATTTCCTGCATGCCAACGCTATGCCTTTCATGCTTTACGAAGGATGGCGATACAGTGAAAAATTCGGAAAAGGTCTTGTTTCAGTGCCGCATGCGAATGTCGGGGAAAAATACCGAAGGGTAAAGGCGCTGCACTATTTCAGCGGCTGCCAGAAGAGAATTCTTCAGAATAGTTCTTTTGTCGCAGCGCAGAGCCAGTTCGAGAAAGGGCTGTACACCGAGATGGGAATCCCCGAAGAGAGGATTCATATCTCCGGCAGCGGGATAGACCCTTCTGAATTCGCAGGCGGCAGCGGGGAGAGGGGGTTGAAACAACTGGGAGTAAAAGGACCTGTTATTCTAAGCCTTACAGCCCACTCACTTGACAGAGGAACAGTGCATATCATTGAGGCATGCAGGATTCTTCTGAAGAAAGGCCGGGATTTTACCCTGGTTCTTGCCGGTCCCGTTCTTCAGGACGTGGAAGATTACATCGATTCTGATAAGAAACTCACGGAGGAGTTCGGTGATAAACTCGTCTTAACTGGGTATGTAAGCAGGGAAGACCGAATAGATCTGCTTTCAGCAGCGGATATTGTCCTTCTTCCTTCGAGGCTGGACTGTTTTGGAATCGTGGTTTTAGAAGCGTGGGTATCAGGAAAACCGATCATAGGGTGCTGGTCTGGAGCGATGCCCGATATCATCAGCGACGGCAACAACGGATTCCTTGTATCATGGGGTGATATTGCCTCACTTAAGAACAGGATAGAGATACTGCTTGATAACAGAGCACTTGGAATCGGTATGGGCGAAAATGGCCGGAAGAAAGTACTTCAAAGATGGACCTGGGAAAAAATTACCGACAGATTCTACAGACGTCTTTCTCAATGCTGTCCGGAAGTGAGCAGACCATGAAGAAAATCACTGCTGTTGTGGTTACATGGAATTCATCAGGATTGATTCCGGATCTCTCAAGGACATTCAGCGGTATTGAATCTCTCTGCAATATCGTAATATCCGATAACGCTTCGGATGATTCCACTGTTGAGCTTGCAGGGAAAATGCTTCCAGATGCTGAAATTCTAAGAAATGAGATGAACGGCGGCTTCGGGTACGGGAACAACAGGGGTATTTCGATCTGTGATACGGAGTATGTTCTGTTTCTCAATTCCGATGCTTCCATTACAGCATCTTCGCTTGAGAAGCTTGTCAGTACCCTTGAGAAAAACCCGGGCGCTGCAGGGGTACAGCCCCTTGTCAGGCTCTGGGGATGGCCGCTTATCACACTCAGTGCCGGTGCAGCAATGACCGAATACGGGAGGGGTTACGATTATGATTTCATGCATTTCCAGCCTTTGCCTCTCGATTCGACGGTCGAAGTACCGTGCATAACTGCCGCATTATCTCTTTTCAGAACAGATGCGCTTAGAAGAGCAGGTGGATTTGATGAGAACATCTTCATGTATTACGAAGATGTGGATCTATGCCTCCGGCTGCGGGGTATGGGGTATACATTTCTCCTGGAACCCGGGGCTGAGGGCATACACAGAATGGGTGCCTCAAGCAGCAGAGGTCTTGCGGAGAAGTGGGAACTGCAGTCTTCAGCCTATTTAACAAGAAAGTTTCTTGGCGGTCCGGCCTGCAGCCTACCCGATTACTGGAGAAAGACCGAGCTGAGAACGAGGATGTCCTGCATGCTGAGGGGCAAACCCTGGATCTGGAGACTTGCCGTACTGCGCATGGCCCGGAAAAGGAAAACAGCATATTCAGCACTTTCCGATGAGTTCCTTATGAACCTGCTCGCACCAAGACCCCTTAGAATGCCCCGCGCAAGGCCGAGATACGCCTCTTCTGAACCACTTTACGGGAGTAATGTCATCGAGGGCCCTGGATGGAGGGGGATGAGAACTGACAGCTGCGGTTTCGGATGCATGGAGGTTCCGCGGAATGATGGGACACTTACATTGCAGATTCGATCATGCAATATTCCCGGATCAGTTGCCTTGTGGTCTGGAAACTGTGCTCCATCCAGGGTATTCCTGAACGCTGGACAGAAACGTGAAATAACCGCTGTGGTCCCCCGCGGTGTCAGAAAACTCTATCTGGTTCCTGACAGGAGTGAACAGATAATTGAGCTTGCAAATGTCACATACACTTAAAGCCAGGCTGTTTTTCGCGTTATCAGCTGCTCTCGGTGTACTCATACTGCATGGATTCTCTTTCTTCACGCTTGCAGTATGCCTCTATGCCACCGGAACAGCCCTGATAAAAGCTCCTCTTTCCGTTACTTATTCAGCGATCATTCTTGGAGGGCTTTCATTACTTATCGCTGCCGGAAGCGGGGGACCTGCCCTGATAATGATAGGCGCTCTGCTAGTGGTATTGCTGTCCGAATCTCCCGCCTCAAGGTACCTGTTCGCACTTTGCGCGGCAGCAATTCTGATAGAAGGCTCAATTGAGGGGCTACTTCCCCTTATAGCGGTTCTATTCATCGCTTCCCCCGTTAACAGGGATAAGTGGAGAAAGGTTATCCTCGCAGGAGGGGTCGTTCTATTACTGATAATCACAGGCATACCATCAGCGCGGGAGAATCGTTTTCTTGTGCTGCAGGAAGTTCTCTTCCAGGAGGCTGTTGTATGGCCCATGCCGGCTGAACTGAATCTGGGAATGCCGGAATTGATCCTGAAGGCTCCGGGAAAAGAACCTGTCTCTTTGAGGCTGGAAGTTTCGGCAGGGGGAGTAAGGGATAACGATCCGGTGGGGTATGTAACTTCAGCCCGGAGAAGAATCCCTGTTTATCCCGGTGAGAATACACTGATTATAGAAGACCCTGAATTCCCTGTTTCGATTCGGATATCCCGACCATGGAAACCATTTTCCCATCCCGTTATCCATTTCTATTCCGCGGAGGCGACGATTTGATAAGCCTCAGAAGGATATTTGAAGGCAGATCAGGGATGATCTTCCATGCTCTTTCTTCAATACTGGTGTTTTTCATCTGGCGTATTACCGGAATGCCTTCTCCGGGGGTACTGGGAAGACTCGTACCTTTGTCCTGGCTTATAACGGCATCAGTATACGGAAAGGGTGGAATCCCAAGGTTATCCGGGTATCTTCTGGCCGCTTTCATACTCTTCTCACTGTTCTGGACTCTGGATCCGGGATTTGAGGTTATAGCAGCCGCTATCGGACTATTGGGGATATTCCCCGGACTTCTGGCTTTATCCTCCAGAAGATTCGGGATACAGCTTGCGCTCCTGCCACTTATTCCAATCATTCTGCTTCTGGTTCCATTTACCGGTGACGAACCGCACTTCGCTTCGATAACCGAGCGTCTGATCTCTTCCCGAACCGGCAGGTTCACTGAATTTTCAAGCCAGATGGGTGATCCGGGTGGAGGCATCACACATCATCAGAGCTTTTATCCGGCACTGTTGATACCGGGATACCCGCTCTCTGTACCGGGTATCAGAGGAATGAATCTTCTGTACGCCATGGCTGCGCTGATGTTTATGTCAAAGCTTTTCAGGGATTCAGGTTATAAGAACTGGAAGCAACTCACAGTATTCGGATTTCTGCTCATACCCGGCTCCAGTATTCTTGGGCTGGTATATCCGGGGTGGCTTGCACTTGCTGTTTTCCTCGGTGGCGTATGTGCATACTTAAGATCCAAGAACGCAGCCTGGATAATAGCCGCCGCAATGACGCTCGTGCTTATTAAATTCCGTTTCATCGGCCTGTCAATAGGTCTTCTTGCAGCACTCCTGATCGAATCAAAAGGAAGAAAAAGAGTATTCCTTTCAGTTGCATTCGTATGCCTTGTAGCAGGTGGTTTGCTCTTTGACTTATTGATACTTAACGGACGGATATTCTGGGTCAGATACGGAAATATTGCTTTTATTAAAGTAATCATTCTCCAGCCGCTCTACAGAACACCGGAAGTTCTTTTAGCTGCCGGATCTTCACTTATCGATATTGAAAGCGGTCTACTCCCGAAGGCGCCCTGGGTACTTGCCGGGCTTGCTGGACTGCACATGCTGAAGACCTCTAGCAGGAAGATGTTCGTCTGGCTCGGCCTGCCCGCACTCTGCTATTTCCTTATTCTTGTTTTCTGGAACCCTAACGAGTGGAGCGGTATGCCCACACCATCGGGAAGGATGCTTCTACCGCTCCTTCCAGTTCTCCTCGCATCACTCGGGCTCATTATGAAGAGAAAAGGCGTGCGAATACTGGTATGGGTCTCTCTGGGTATTTCGGCTCTCCTTTTCACTCATCCTGTTCTGCGGTTCAATACAGCCGATGGTACCGATTCGCTGATGGGCAGAGTATTAGGACATTTCAGTAACTTGACTGAATTGCTGCCCAGTGCTGTAAGACTCGATATTGCGATATTCGCAGGGTTTATGATACTTGCCGTAATCATAATCGTGCTTTTAAAAGTTAGAAGCAGATACACGGAATACACTATCGCTTCAGCCTTTCTGCTGCTCTGCGTTTTTGGAGGGCTGGAGAGCAATTCATATGAAGCAGAGGATATCCCGGCTGAATATCGTAACTATTGTACTATTTACCCCGATGAATCGGATCTTGAATTGAGGAAGTTCTGGTTTTTTTCAAGAGAGAAGATGCTGATGCTTTCCCGGAAGGATGACGCAGTTATTCTGCCCATTCCCCGGAATACGGGAGATTCTCTGGAACTGACAGTATTCTATCGCTCTTTATCCTCCGGAGCAGAGTCAGGTATCGAGGTTTCATCGGGAGAGTGGTCCGATTCTGTATATGCAACATCCGAACTAATGGAAACTCCCCGATGGGTTCGTATCATGAGGGATACCCAACTTCCTTTAATGCCCGAGAATCTGCAGAGTATTCAATCTCATTTCATTATTCCATCAGCAGATTGCGGGGACAGCATCCGCATAACGGCTCTTGGACTGGACAACAGGCATGGAAGGTTTCACGGAATCTATCTTGACAGGATACTTATAAGGTAAATAATTACCATAAAGGAGATCCATTGTCAAAGAAATTCATCATAGGTGTAGAACTACTGACGGGACTCGTTATCGGAGCTGCCGCGGCCGCTGTTGCAGTGTCCTTCATAATCGTATTTCTTGTGGACAGGGACCTTGCAGCTGAATCCGGTTACATGGCTACAGCAACAGCTTATGCAATAAGCAATTCCATAATTGTTACCAATACCCTGGACAGTTTTGAAAGCATCACTGAACCGATGATCCAGACAGGAGGCATTGAAGCCGCAGTGATACTTGATTCTTCCGGTGAGATGATATCCGGAGTCGGGATATCCTCATCAGAAGAGATGCCGGTTCCGGCACAGACAAATGACTGGTATTTCGTACAGCAGGCTGGAACTGACCTGTTTATCGGTGTCAGACCGGGCAAGTCCTCGATTTCTACGATATACAGGACACTTATAATAGGCCTTGCGGCACTTACCGCAGCCCTGTCAGTTCTGGCATTCTCTGCACCCCGATACCTTACCCGGACTCTGATTCACCCTTTGAGGGGGATACTGTTTGAGGCTGACCGTTTCAGCAGCGGTAGCGGAGCCGACCCGGAAGCTGCCGGTGCCTCTTTTCACCGCCTTGTGGAGCTTCTTCACGAAAGGGAGCAGCAACTGAACGAACTGAGGGAAAAGGCTGAACAGAGGGCGGACAGAGTGGAAGAAAGATCAGGCGCGATTCTATCGGTACTGGGGTCGGCCGTATTAGCGATTGATGGAAATGGTAACCTTTCACTTTTCAACAAGCAGTCTGAAGAACTGTTCGATCTCTGTGATGATGATATCATGAAGGAATTCCCATGGGAGAGAACCCCGGTCGCGCAAAAGCTTAAACCACTTCTTCTTTCAATGAGCAGCAAGGGGAACACATCATCCGAGTTTCAGGTCAGGGATGCAAATGCAAGAACTGATAGAATGTACAGTATCGAAATATCCCGATCAAGAGATGATGATTTAGCTCTGCTGGTTACCGATGTAACCAGAATAAGTGAACTGGAAAAGAAAATTGCTGACGAGACAGCTATGGCGGACATCGGAGCAGCATCTGCCGGGATATCCCACGAAATGGGAAACACACTATGTGCTCTGTCCGGATTTGTAGATCTTCTTGCCAGAGGACATTCGGATGAAAGAACACTTAATATTCTATTCGAGGTAAAAAGGGAAGTCGATTCAGCCCAGGAGAGGATAAATTCCCTGGGACACTTCGCCAGATCCCCCGAACCGGTTTCCGCAAATCTAAGCAGGGATGATATACACTCCATCTGCAGTGAAGCCTGCAAACTGGACAGCGATAGATGCTCCGTAAATATCTCCCTGGATGATATCTCGATAAAAGCTGACAGAAGACTCCTGAGGTCCTGCATCTGCAATATCGTTAAGAATGCGCTTGAAGCTGATCCATCATCAGAAGTAGAGATATTAATTAACAAGAACGATGATGATCTCATTATTTCAGTTGCAGATACGGGACCGGGCCTTTCACTGGACAGCGAGGAGATCTTCAGACCTTTTCGGACAACTAAGAACAGAAGCAGCGGGAATATGGGACTCGGTCTGTCCGTCAGCAGGAGAATAATAAAGTCAATGGGCGGAGAACTCCTGGGTGAGAACAGAGAAGAAGGAGGAGCCCTCTTTACTATTCTGTTCCCGATTCAGTGAATATCAGGAGGTGAATGATATCGAAAGGATTCTGCTTATAGAAGACAAACGAGCAATGCGTAATATGCTCACAACAGCCCTTGAAGAAGATGGGTGGGATGTAACAGCTGTATCTTCGGGAACGGATGCGCTGAAGATGATCGAGAACTGCTCTTTCGACATTCTGCTGAGTGATATATGCCTTCCCGGAAGCATCGACGGAATGGATATCCTCAGAAAATCAAGAGAATTCAACCATGGAACACCGGTGATTCTCATGACAGCTTTCGGTACTGTAAACCTTGCCGTTGAAGCGATGAAGGAGGGCGCAAGGGATTTTATCACCAAACCCTTCGATCTCGACGACCTGTTGTCATTACTCAGAAGGTATGTGCATTCGAAAGGTACCGAAATAATAGGCTCTTCTAAAGCCCTTCTTGCGACACTCAGAAGAGCATCGAAGGGTGCTCAGACCGATCTTAACATTCTTGTCCTGGGTGAGAGCGGTACGGGAAAAGAGCTGCTTGCAAGAATGATTCACAGGGAAAGTGTATGTTCGGATGGACCCTTCGTACCTGTCAACTGTGCTGCAATACCCGCTGATCTTATGGAGAGTGAGCTTTTCGGGGCTGAAAAAGGTGCCTATACAGGCGCAGATCGAACACGACCGGGCAGGTTCGAGCATGCCCAGGGCGGAACGATCTTTCTCGATGAGGTTGGAGACCTCGGCAGTTCACTACAGGGAAAGCTTCTCAGAGTGCTTCAGGAAAGGGAATACACCAGAGTTGGCGGATCAGAGATCTTTCACACAAATGCCAGAGTCATTTCAGCGAGCAATAGAGAACTCAAGGAGGAAACAGAAGCGGGCCGATTCAGAAAGGACCTTTACTTCAGAATCGGGGAGTTTCCTGTAACACTCACGCCTCTCCGAGAGCGGGTTGAGGATATACCTGATCTTGCAGTACACTTCCTCAGACAGTCCGGTCACCGCAAAGTTATCGTTACAGATGACGCAATGCTCAAACTAAGGGGATACCGGTGGCCCGGTAATGTCAGACAGCTCAGAAGCATCATTCTGAGGGCTGCAGCTCTTGCGGATGATAGTGTCATTGATGCCGGGATACTTGAGATAGATGATACGATCTCCGCTGAAGGGCTCCTTGAAGAATCTGCAAGAGCAGCGAAGCTTCGCGAAGAGGAAATGATCACTAAAGTACTGAAGGAGACCGGCGGAAACAGAAAAAAGGCCGCTGAGATACTAAAAGTCAGCTACAGAACTCTGCTTTCGAGACTGAAAGAATTGGGGATATAGGGGTCTGACGCCAATGACGTCCGGCCCCATTTGAAATATGTTCACGCATACTTTTAACTCACCCTTTAACAATTCCTGAATCTGAGTACGAACAGGTATAATGCAAGGAGATCTGTTTCAACGTGATAAAAACAATGGAAGAGATGACAGCATCGGATTACCAGGCAATAGGACTTCGCAGCGGGCTCGAGATACATCAGCAGATAGATACGGAGAAAAAGCTCTTCTGCCGTTGCCCGGTACTTCCTTATTCCGACGTTTACGATGCCAGGATACTCCGCCATATGAGACCAACACTCTCGGAGCTTGGTGAATACGACGGTACAGCTCTTATGGAGTTTAAAACCAGGAAAAATATTACCTACCAGATAAATACTGATACTATATGTACTTACGAAATGGAT
>QNDS01000119.1 GCA_003644925.1 Candidatus Fermentibacterota bacterium | reverse complement strand
GTCTGAGGCATTATTCCCTCATCGGCCGCGACAACAAGCAGGAAACAGTCAACGGTAGCTGTTCCGGCAACCATCTGCCGGATAAATTTCTCGTGTCCGGGTACGTCAATAAAAGAAATAACGCCACCGTCAGGTGTAGGCATGAACACGTACCCGAGCTCAATAGTGATACCTCTCTCCTTCTCCTCTTTCAATCTGTCAGGGTCACTCCCCGTCAGATACTTGACGAGCTGGCTCTTTCCATGGTCAATGTGACCGGCGGTACCTACTATTACGCCCATAATTCCTTCAGCGCTGAATTCACAAGTGATGCGAGCATATCCAGTTCACCCGGTTGAATCGTTCTCATATCCAGTTTTAGAAGACCATCTTCAATTCTCGAGGCAACCGCCGGGTTTCCAAGACGCAGCCTCCTGGCCAGGCCCTCGTTATCCGGGCACTTTAGAGCAACGCCAACTGATGGAATGGCGTAATCCGGAAGCGACCCGCTTCCCACGAAACTGTCAGTTTCCAGAATCGATGCGGAACATGAACCGGGCAGCGAAAGAAGGGCGATGAACTCATCCGCCTTCTCTTGGAGCTGGGCAACATCAGCAGCGAACATTCTGTAAAGAGGGTGATTGTCTGCAATGTAATCAATACCCTCCCTGAACAGCATCAGAGAGGCTTCCAATGCGGCAATTGTAAGCTTTCCTACCCGGAGTGCCCTGGCAAGAGGATGCTTCTTGATCGTCTGAATGTACTCCTTCCTGCCCGTGATTATTCCAGCCTGGGGACCGCCTATGAGCTTATCCCCCGAACTGGTAACAACCGCTGCTCCGGCTTCTATGCTGCTCTGGACAGTTGGCTCCGAAGGGAGACCGAAATGCGAAAGATCAACATAGGAACCGGCACCAAGATCATCAACAACAGGAATACCGAATTCCTCTCCAAGTTCGACCAGTTGTTCAAGGGGGACCTCTCCTGTGAATCCCCTTATCCTGTAGTTGGAGGGGTGAACACGCAGGATAATCGCTGTGTTTTCGTTAATAGCTTCGCGGTAATCCCGAAGATGGGTTCTGTTGGTGCAGCCAATTTCATGCATGATTGCGCCGCTCTGTTTCATAACATCCGGAATTCTGAAGGAGCCTCCTATCTCGACCAGCTGACCCCGCGACACTATCACTTCCCGCCCGGTGGCAAGGGCGGAGAGTACAAGAAGAGTAGCTCCAGCGTTGTTGTTAGCTATCGTTGCCGCTTCGGACCCCGCGAGTTCGCAAATAAGCCGTTCCGTATGTATGTCGCGGTGTCCCCTTCTTCCCGTTTCGGAGTCCCACTGGAGAACACTGTATCCCTGTGCGACTCTGCTGACAGCTTCTACCGCGCTGCCCGGCATACAGGCTCTTCCCAGAGCAGTATGAAGAATAACTCCGGTAGCGTTTATAACATTCTTCATGCTTGAACCGGTGATCCTGCTGAGCTCGATAAGCACTCTTTCTGAAAGCTCCTGGGAAGACTGAGGTTTCCCGCCTTCAAGAATAGAAGCTCTTTCATTCTCAAGCACGGCTCTACAAGCCATTAAGACTGTTGCTGGCGTCCCATCCTCATCTGTTATTTTCTCCACAAGTTCATGTACTGCAGGTAGTTTTCTTAATAATTCGTTGAGTTCCAAATCCTTCATACCTGTCAATCCCTATCATTCTGATAGGATTTTACCCCTATCATGTTTATTGAATTCTTCGGGCACTTCGGAAGACATAAACCGCAACCGATACAGCTGTCACTGTCCACTACATGCCTTTCCTTTAACTCTCCTGTGATCGCATTAACCGGGCATACTTTCGTACACAGAGTACATCCGATACAGCTGCTGTCAATATATGCTTTCGGCCTTGCAGGAGCACTGTCGAGTATGGCTCCTGTAGGGCACTCCGAAGCACAAAGACCGCAGTTAATGCACTTCACGTGATCGATCACCGCAAGAAAATCATCAACGATTATGGCATCGACAGGGCAAGCCTTTTCACATTTTTTGCATCCTATGCATGCCATGGTGCAGGCTTTTCTGGCAAAAGCACCCTTATCGAGACTGGAACAGGCTACAACAACTTCCCTGTTCACGGGCCACAGCTCTATGATATTCTTCGGACAGGCTTCAATGCACTTGCCGCATCCGGTGCAGGCGATCTTGTCAACAAGTGGTATTCCGTTCTCTCCCATAATAATGGCATCGAATGGACATACGATTACGCAGTCACCGAATCCCAGGCATCCGTAAGAGCATGTTTTCTGCCCCCCCATGATCATTGTAGCAGACACACAATCAGCGGGGCCGTGATATTCAAACTCATCCCTTGCCGAGTGGCCGCCATTGCAATGAACAAGGGCTATCAGCCTTACGCTGTCTGATATTTCCCCTCCAACTGCATCGGCAATCTGCTGGTTTATTTCAGCGCTTGCGGCCAGGCAGCCGTCCGCGGGAGCATTACCCGCTACCACAGCCTCAGCAAACTGCATACAGCCGGGATAATTGCACCCGCCGCAGTTGGCACCCGGAAGCAGACTGTTGACCTTCTCGACAAGAGGATCCCTCTCCACAGCCAGTTTCTTCGCTGCAAAGGCCAGCCCCAGCCCGAAGATCAGTCCCATTAATCCGAGTACGATAGCCGGGTTGCCTATTGAATCAATTAGAGATTCTTCTCCTGCAATAAGCACTTGATGAAGAACCATCAGGATATTCATCTCATCCCCCTAATCCGGCAAAGCCGAGGAATGCGATGGACATTATACCTGCCACAAGAAATGCGACAGGTTTCCCCTTCATGGCGGGAGGTACATCCGCAAGTTCGAGCCTCTGCCGCAGGCCTGCCATCAGGATGAGAGCAAGGGTGAAGCCTATCCCGGCTGCGATCGCGTTGACAAGTGAGTATCCAAGGGTGTACTTCTCATCAATATTGAGCACAGCAACTCCCAGTATAGCGCAATTGGTTGTGATCAATGGCAGGAAGATTCCCAGAGCGCTGTAGAGAGCAGGGCTGAATTTCTGCAGTATCATCTCCACCAGCTGCACAAGGGATGCTATTATCAGAATGAATGCGATGGTGCTGAGATAGGTCAGTCCCATCGGAACCAGAAGCAGATGGTACGCTGCCCAGGACCCCAGTGTCGCCAGAGCCATAACGAATATGACCGCCGCTCCCATGCCGATGGCGGAATCCAGCTCTTTGGATACTCCGAGGAAGGGGCAGATACCCAGAAATCTCGCCAGTACGAAGTTATTAACAAAGATAGAGGCAATGATTATGGCCATCATTTTTCCAAGATCGAACCCCTGGCTCCCCGAATCAGGTGTCGCCAGAAGGGCTGAAAGCAGTACTGTAGGATTCATTACTGACGACCTCCTTTACGTTTTTCAAGAATGTTGAAAAATCCCAGTATGAAACTCAGCAGTATAAACGCTCCTGGCGCTAGTATCGCAATGAGAAGTGGCTGATTCTGGTAAGCCGACCCAAGAACATTGATATTAAGCAGCGTTCCATTTCCAAGCAGCTCACGGAATGAAGCCAGAATAACCATTGCCAGAGTAAATCCTATGCCCATTCCAACCGCGTCTGCAATCGAGTTGAGGACAGGGTGCCTGTTGGCAAAACCCTCCGCTCTGCCGAGTATTATGCAGTTCACCACGATCAGCGGAATGAATATTCCGAGGCTTCGGTGAAGATCGGGAAGGTATGCGTTCATAACCATATCAACCAGGGTAACGAAAGTGGCGATTATCACGATGTAGCAGGGAATTCTTACTTTCGATGGTATGATGTTCCGGAAAAGTGATACGAGGAAATTGGAGCAGATCAGCACGAAAGTTGCAGCAGCTCCCATTCCGAGAGCATTTTCAACTGAAGTTGTTACCGCAAGGAAGGGGCACATACCCAGCACAAGCCGAAAAACAGGATTCTCGCGGTAGATCCCTTTAGTCAGGTCCTTAAGCAGGCTCATTGCATACCTCCTTCCGCATCACTCAAACTGAAAAGTCCGGCTTCACTCATCGCCTCAAGACCGGTTCTGATAGAATTGGTCACGGTCCTTGAAGTTATGGTGCAGCCCGTCATTGCATCGATCCCGCCTCCATCTTTTGAGAGAAAGCATTCCGATGCAATCAGACCGTTGAACTTCGAAATCAGTTTAGCGGGGTTAACAATATTGGCTCCGAGACCCGGGGTCTCCTGCTGATAGAGGATCATGGTATTCGAGATAATTCCCTCAAGCTCGAGCGCCACCATTGTCTGCACGGTGCTTGAATAGCCCTTTCCAAAAGCGATGAAAACGTAACCTATCCTTGACGTATCCGGCGGCACCGAGACTCGTACGATATTCAGTGTGTTATCGCACGAAGCATAGGGATTTTCAAGTCCGGCGATGGAAAGAGAATCGAAGGCAAGGCTGTCACCCGGGCTGAGGCCTGCAGCAACTTCATTCATTGCATTCTGTTTTGCAAGCTCCTTCTGGATCGCGATTATCGGTGCTGTCCTGCTGTTGACGAACCCAAGCGCTACTGCGGCTACAAGGGCGACGAGCATCAGAACCAGACCGATTTTCAACATATCAGCCATTCTTTTTCACCTCCCCGAAAACTTTGGGAAGCGTAAGTTTATCAATAAGAGGAGTGACCAGGTTCATAAGAAGTATGGAGTATGAACACCCCTCGGGGTAGCCGCCCCACCTTCTTATCACCATTGTCAGCAGCCCGGCACCGATGCCGAATATGATCCTTCCCTTTGGAGTCACCGGGGTTGTCACCATATCGGAAACCATGAAAATTCCGCCGAGTATGACACCGCCGGCAAGTACATGAAAAAGAGGATCTCCGTTGAACCATCCGCTGCCGCCGAAAACCCAGGCAAGTACAGCAACGGTCCCGAGGTAACTTACAGGAAGCCTCAGTTCAAGCACTCCCCTCATAACAAGGTAGATAGCTCCAACCAGAAGAAGAATTACCGAAGTCTCTCCAAGGCAGCCTCCACTTCTCCCTATAAGCAGGTTCATATAAGTGGAATTGCACGAGAGTGCATTTCGAATGCCGTCAGCTCTTTCTTCAAGGCTCTCTGCCTCCGCGGTATTCCCTTCATTTCGGGCATTTGCCGCACTGGCATCCAGGTCGAAGGTCTGCTTGAGAACGTTAAGCGGAGTAGCCCCGGAGATGGCGTCAGCCATCGGGATCGTACTCATCTCTTCCATAGCGATACCGCTTGTCCCCCAGGAAATGTCCTCACTGCTGTTCCAAGCTTCAGGCGCAGCCCATCCCGCTGTCATGAGAATGGGAAAACTGGCCATCAGGAAAGCCCTGCCAAGCAGCGCGGGGTTCACGATATTATGTCCAAGGCCTCCGAAAGCCTGTTTACCCACTACGATGGCGAAAGCGGTGCCTATTACTGGAAGCCATATTGGAACCCCAGATGGAAGGTTGTATGCAAGGAGCATACCCGTTACAATGGCACTTCCATCCAGTGCAAAGCTCACCGGCCTCTTCATGAACTTCAGGCATAAAAACTCAGCCACTACTGCAGTCGCTACGCTTAGAAATACTATCAGCAACGCTCGGGGTCCGAAGAACCAGGTTGCGGCTGCCAGCGCAGGAAGAAGTGCAATAACCACATCGAACATAATCTTACGTGTAGTCTGGGTTGCGCCCACATGAGGCGACATCGCGAGTTCAAATCGTCTGGTCTGTGCCATTTATGCCTCCTTTCCCTTGTTAGCCCTTATAGCATCCTGAGCCTTCTTAATGTAGTGGACAAGATATCTCCCGGCGGGACAGACGTAGCTGCAGGTTCCGCATGCCATGCAGTTCAGAGCGCCAAAACCCTCAGCAAGGTTCCATCTCTCATTCTCAGCTGCAAGAGCTATAAGGTTTGGAGTCAATCTCAAAGGGCAGACATCCACGCATTTGCCGCAGCGTATGCAGGGACTTTCAACAACATCCCTGACTTCATCATCGGTAAGTGCCAGCAGACCGCTGGTCCCCTTCGTTACAGGCACGCCATCGGTATAAAGGGACATGCCCATCATGGGACCACCGCTTATCAGCCTCTTAACATCTTCCGTGTAACCACCTGATTTTCCGATAAGGTCCGAGAAAAGGGTTCCAACGCACGCATCGTAGTTTGCAGGTGAAATAACTCCTCTTCCGGTTACGGTGATTGTCCTGCGAAGTGAAGGTTCGCCGTCCCGAACAGCCTTCGCTACAGCTGCAGCGGTACCCACATTCTGAACCACCACGCCGATATCAAGCGGAAGCCCCCCGGCGGGAACCTCCCTGCCGGTGGCAGCATCGATAAGCTGCTTCTCGGCCCCCTGCGGGTAGCTGACTTTCAGTGGAAGAACGGAGACACCCTTCTCATCCATGAGCTCGATCGCGTCCGGCTTGTTTATCTCAATACCGATAAGGCATTTTTCCACCCCGAGTGTGTAAGCCAGTATCTCCATTCCGAGAATAACATCATCGGGATTCTCAAGCATCAGCCTGTGGTCTGCCGTAAGGTAGGGCTCGCATTCTATACCGTTTATTATGAGAGTATCAATGTTCTTATCGGGTGGCGGCGAGAGCTTAACATAGGTGGGGAAACTTGCTCCCCCCATACCACAGATACCGGCAAGCTTGATACGTTCAGTTATCTCAGCGGGGGAATGACTGCTGTAATCATCCCATTTCTCAAAAACCTGGCCTCCATCCTCGGATTCTGTTTCAATAACAATACAGGGACCTGTTCTTCTGTGAGGCATTGGAAAATTCTCAATTGATTTTACAGTGCCGTTCACAGGCGAATGTGTCGGCAAACTTATGAAACCATTCTGGGTACCGATCTCCTGTCCCCTTGTAACTTTATCTCCTTTTGAGACTGAAGGTTTAGAGGGAACTCCCATATGCTGACACAATGGAACCCATACTGTTTCAGGAGCAGGCAATCTTCTGATCGACTGCTTCGATGAAAGGTCTTTGTTACCCGGAGGATGAATCCCCCCTTTGAATGATCTGGCTTTGATCATACGCCTCCCCGATTTCATGCTTTCACCATGCAGAGATGTACTCCCGGCTGCTATTTCAGTAATTTGTCAAGTTCTTCCTTGAACTGCGAAACATCCTTGAATTTCCTGTATACACTGGCAAATCTGACGTAAGCGATCTGGTCGACCTCATGGAGTAATTCCATTGCAATTTCACCTATGAATTTAACGGAAACCTCATCCGAGTACTCTTCGGTGATCTTTGCTATTATCCTGTCAATCAGATCCCGCATATCTTCAGCGGATACCGGTCTTTTCTCGCACGCTCTGTCTATTCCCTTCTCAAGCTTCTTCCTGTCGAAGGGCTCCCTCCTGCCGTCGTTCTTAACAACAACCGGAAAGGACTTCTCAACATACTCGTAAGTTGTGAATCTATAACCGCATTCAGAACACTCCCGCCTTCGACGGGTGGCCTCTCCATCCCTTACTGAACGTGAATCTATTACTCGGTCATCCACGCTAGAGCAACGGGGACACTTCATCCATGCACTCCAAACATCGTTGCATAAGTACAGAATTCAATTCTGTCAGACTGTACAAGTATCCAGAATCATAGTAAATATCCTTGACGAGGTACACCGTTATCAATAGAATCAGCGGGCTTCGATGGTGGGAGTAGTTCAGTTGGTAGAGCCCCTGATTGTGGATCAGGTGGTCGCCGGTTCAAGTCCGGTCTCCCACCCCATATTGCGCCTCTAGCTCAATTGGCAGAGCAACGGACTCTTAATCCGTAGGTTCCGGGTTCGATTCCCGGGGGGCGTACCAGATAATTAAGCCGCGGGGTCATGAACCTCGCGGCACCGCATACATGAAAAACAGGTGCGCCCGTAGCTCAGCTGGATAGAGCAGCGGACTTCTAATCCGCAGGCCACAGGTTCGAATCCTGTCGGGCGTACCAGCTATGGGGACGGAGGTAATTGGAATTTCCAATTACCTCCGTCCCTTTTTGGTTACACATTCAGCATCAATTGACATCCTGCTAGTTTTCTGTGATTCTTAAAGCATTGGAAGGTATCCTATGTATAAAAAAATCCTGACTCTTTTTATTTTCATTTTATTCAGCATTGCATACGCTGATTCAGCGGTTCAGACTGACTGGTCTGGTGGTCCAGGTGTTCTGATACAAGATAGTAGTTGGACCAACACCTTCCATTGGGAAACCGATATTGATTGGAGTACTCTTCCTTCGACCATTGTACTCCCGGATACCGTTATCATCGATTTTTATTTGGGTATAGGCCCCCCGGGAGGAATCCCTTCCGTCTACTCAGAGGATATCAATAATGACGGCTATATGGACATTCTCTGTGCTGGTTCCGGTTACCCCAGAGTAGCTTGGTTGGAGAATACTGACGGTTCTGGTACATCCTGGACCGAACACGTGATCGATGGAGAAATCCAAGGAGTCACTTCTATCTACTCTACAGATCTTGACAGCGATGGCGATATGGACATTCTCGGTGCTTCTTGTGTTGAGAACGAAATAATCTGGTGGGAAAATCTTGACGGTTCAGGTCTATTATGGATTGAGCATTGTGTTGGTCGTAATTTTGTTCAAGCCACGTCGGTTTACTCGGAGGACATTGATGGCGATGGCGATATGGACATTCTCGGCGCTGCCCGTTT
>QNDS01000118.1 GCA_003644925.1 Candidatus Fermentibacterota bacterium | reverse complement strand
CTGTTCGACTGGCCAAGAGTAGATCCCCCCGCCATCGTGTTCCCTCTCGAGGAAAACCTTGATGCGGTCATGGAGGCTGAAAAGAAATCACTCTCCCAGATAGACGATGCCATAAGTAAATATGGCCATGATATCGCATGCATGTGTATCGAGCCTATCCAGGGAGAAGGCGGAGACAACCACTTCAGACCCGAGTACCTTCAGCAGCTTCGCGACAGGGCCGATAAGCATGAATTCCTGCTGATATTCGATGAGGTCCAGACGGGTATGGGGCTTACCGGTGAATGGTGGGCCTGGCAGTCACTGGGTGTAGAGCCGGATATTTTCTGCTTCGGAAAGAAATCACAGGTCTGCGGGATCGCTTCGAACAGACGGGTTGACAGTATCGAAAATAATGTATTCCATGAATCCAGCAGGCTGAACTCAACATGGGGCGGCAATTTAGTGGATATGGTCCGATGCAATAAATACCTTGATGTAATGGTCGACGAGAATATTCTTGAGAATGTTCGTTCCCGGAGCGAAACCCTTCTTGCCGGCTTGAGGAGTCTTCAGGAGAAGTACCCCGAAGTTATCTCCAATATCAGGGGCAAGGGTCTTATGTGCGCATTTGACCTTCCAGACGGCGAGATCAGGGATAATATGGTTTCAGAGATACTGAAGAACGGAGCCATTATTCTTCCATGCGGCGGCAGAAGCATCAGATTCAGGCCCCCGCTGAATATCACTGAAGAAGAGGTACTGAAGGGACTGGATATCATATCAAAGGCTCTTGGAAAGCTTTTTTAAGAGGAATTGAATGGATCTCATAAGGTCAACGAAAGAGGATATAGGCCGTATCGCCGCCGAGCTTGCAAGAACAGGCTGGGCAGAAGCAAATGCGGGTAATATTTCCGTCCTTCTCCCTGAGGGATCTGACAGTGAACTGTGGGATGAGGATGTCGTTTCTGACATCCTCCCCTCCCCCATACCCGAACTGGCCGGGCGAACTTTTCTTGTTACATGCGCCGGAAGCCGGTTCAGAAAGCTCCTGCTCGAACTGGACACCGAAATCATTCCGGTGAGGGTTTCAGCGGACGGAATGAAAGTAATACGGCTCGCATCCGGGAAGGAGCCGACAACCGAATTCAGTTCACATATCCTTGTACTGGCGGAAGCCGTAAACAGGGGCTGGGAAACCGCCTCTCTGGTCCATACACACTCCACCCATATGCTTGCACTCTCCTCAAGTGACCTGCCCGCGGAAATGCTTGAGGATGCTGTGAACAGATCCCATCCTGAAGTCTCTCTTCTGATGAGCAGAGGTGTCCGCTTCATGGATTACATGACCCCGGGAACCTGGGAACTGGGAGAGGAAACCGCAAAAGCCTTCCGTGAGAGTGACTGTGTCATCTGGAGAAAGCATGGAATTCTCGGTCTTGGCAGGGATATAGATTCAGCGTGCGATGCTGTTGAGGTCGTGGAGAAAGCCGCCAGGCTTCTACTGCTCGAAAAATCAGCCTTCGGTAAATTTGAAGGCCTCAAGGACAGAGACCTGATGCTTTCCCGCGACACAGATGAGGATCAATCGGATTCCGAGTCCGACGAGCAGGACGATTCTCTCTCCCCTGTGCCCCCCATTATCGAAACTTAAGATTTAAGGGGTCGTATCTTGAATTTTGGCGTAATAACTATGAGTAACGACCTAAGGGGCCGTATCATCAGCTTTCGTCTAGCTGTGTGAAATGGCGCCAACCGGGCATCCATCTTCAGCACTCAATGCGCAGCTCTGATATTCATCGGTTACAGGATCAATTATGACATCTGATTTCCCGTCAGGAATCTCGAATACTTCAGGGCATAATCCCGCGCACGCGCCGCAACCGATGCATAGTTCCTGATCAACTGTAAAATGCATAAAGTTTCCTTTCAGTTCATTTCACATTCATCCGATAAGTCAGTATGACCGGATGCCTGCTGTTCCCGGAAAATCCCGGTGACAGACAATACCATCAGTATTTCATGACAGTCAATGGAAAGTTCGAAAGTTGACCGGTTCCGCCTCTAACACTATTATCGAATCCGAATTGAATAATAACGGGTCTCAGCTGTGATGTTCCCGAAGCACCATAACTTACCTTTGAAACTTATGGGGGCGTATTGAAAATAGCTTTCATTGTAAGAAGTTTTCCAACTCTGTCGGAGACTTTCATACTGAATCAGATCACAGGCCTTCTGGATCTGCGACACTCTGTGGACATCTTTCGCACCATGCCATCGGAACAGACCGGGACCCACCCCATCGTTGAGGAATACGATCTTCTGAAGCGTACCATGTTTATCCCCAGGCCGACGGGCAGATTAGAGCGCGTTCTTCGTGGTTTACGCATACTCCTGCACGGCTTTTTCCAGAACCCCATCCTGATGCTGAGAGCCCTGAACGTATTCAAATACGGAAAACAGGCGGCTTCTCTCCGGCATCTTTACCTTGCATCGTGTTTTACAGGCTCGTATGACGCAGTTCATTGCCACTTCGGAATGCTTGGAGACATCGGTGTACTGCTCAAGGATCTTGGTGCCAGGACCGGTCCTGTCCTGACCTCCTTTCATGGCTTCGATATTACAACACACCTTCAGGACCACGGCAGTGATTGTTATGGAAATCTCTTTGAGAAAGGCGACCGGTTTCTGCCTATAAGCGAGAACTGGAAGCGTAAACTTATCAACCTCGGCTGTCCGCCGGAGAGGATCGTGGTCCACAGGATGGCGGTGGATTGCGACCAGTTCCGATATATGCCCAGATCACTTGCTTCAGGGGAGACCGCTGAAGTGCTGAGCGTTGCCAGGTTCGTTGAAAAAAAAGGACTGGAATACGCCATAGCCGCTGTTGCGGCACTGCTGAACCGTGGAGTCGATCTTCGGTATACTATCATCGGTGACGGTGAGCTCCGCTCATCTCTTGCCGGTCTTATCGAGAAACTGGGAGTAGGCGACCGGATACGACTTGCCGGATGGCAGCCGCAGGACGACGTGCTGCATGCCATGAACACCGCGCATATACTTCTAGCGCCCAGTGTAACAGCCGCAAGCGGCGATCAGGAAGGAATACCTGTCGTTCTTATGGAAGCTATGGCAATGGGGCTGCCCGTATTGTCTACATTTCACAGCGGCATCCCCGAACTGGTGGAGAACGGCATATCCGGAATACTGGTGCCCCCTCGGAACTCGAAGGCTCTGGAGGATGCCCTGCATAGCATGATCTCCGATCCGACAAGCTGGTCAGCCATGGAAAAGGCTGCCAGGGAGCGTGTGGAGAGCGACTACAATATCAAGTCCCAGGTGCGCAGGCTTGAACTGATCTATTACGACGCATCGAAGGACAGTTCATGAAAGTCAGCGTTGTAATACCCGTCTACAACGCTGCTGAGTTTGTCCACAAGGCAGTGGAATCAGCGCTTGAGCAGGAACAGACCGTGCAGGTTGTTCTGGTGGAGGACGGCTCCACAGACAACAGTCTTGCGGTATGCAGGCAGCTGGAAAGTCAATACTCTACGGTGACACTGGTTCGCCACAGCGATGGCGGCAACCACGGAGCAGGTGCTTCGCGGAACCTGGGCATACAGAGGTCGGATGCCTCCTTTGTGGCCTTCCTTGATGCGGACGATTTCTATCTTCAGAATCGCTTCTGTAAGGCTCAGGAACTCCTGGAATCAAATGAAGAAATTGGTGGTGTCTACGAGGCTATTGGAGTACACTGTCTTGATGATGCCTCCCGCAGAAAATGGGATGAAAAGGGAGATGGTGAGCTTTCTACAATGCACCGGAGAATACCTCCGGAGAAACTCTGTGATGTTCTGATAGAATACAGCCTTGGCAGTTTCACTCTAGATGGACTTGTGGTCAGAAAGTCATCCTTCTGGAGAGAAGATCCTTTTCCTGAGGATTTGAGGCTGCACCAGGATACAGTCATGATGATACAACTCTCTTATTACGCAAAACTGCTGCCGGGCCGACTGAACGAGCCTGTGGCTATGAGAAGGGTTCATTCCGGGAACAGATTTCTATCCAGCTACAACATACACCGGACCACAATGATGATGTGGGACGCCCTGTTCAATTGGTCTCTCAGGGAAGGACTTGCAGAAGACCGGATCACGAACATCTTCCGAAACGCCCTGTATTTCAGGTTTCTTACAGGAACAGGCAGGTTTTCCAGCTATCGTCCGCACCCTGCGGCTCTTGCGGGTCTATTCTGGCGGTTGCTGGTACATCCGCGTCTTGCATTTCTGGCGCTGGGAGAGCATCGCAGGCGCCGAGGGCTGAGCGGGCAATGATATGAGCCACTTCAAGTATCTCTACGAAACCCGGCATAGATTGATCAAACTTGGCCTTCCAGCCCTTGTCAGCCGCGGGACCCTTGCCATCTGGGGTGTGCTGACCATCTTCATAATAAGATCACTTCCTCCGGAGGCTTACGCCATATACGCCGTCGCCAAAAGCCTGGAGATGTTCGGTGTCCTCCTGGGCGGAGGGTTCATCCAGCAGGCGATACTGAAGCTTGCTTCCGAGGGGGATGGGCTCAGGGAGAAGCAGCTTGCCAATTCCGGTATACTCATGGCCCTCTGTTTCTCGCTTCTGTCGGCTATCCTGCTTATTGCAGGGGGCGGAATAATCGGATCTTTCTACAAGCCCCTTGATCTGTCGGGTATTCCTCTTCTGCTTGCCGGGGTTGTGGTTACAGGAACGCTTAACGGATTACCGAGGCTGCTTCTCCTCACCAGACACCGCACCAGGGACGTAATGATCACCGATATCGTTCAGTTCATCATGAAGAGCGGAATAATAGGCGCCCTGCTTCTCACAGGCGCACTTAAGACTGCACACCAGATATTCACAGCAATGATTATTGCGAACGTAGTTTCATTCTTCGTGTGTGCATGGATCGCAAGACATCTCTTCTTTCCCAAAGCCGGTGTCAGGATCGACCGGATCCGAAGCGTCATGAGTTTTTCGTTTATCTTTCTCGGAGCTGCCATGGCGAATTTCATCTATACCAGAACCGACATTCTGATGCTTGGAAAGATCGCGCCTGATGATGTTGCGCCTTACGGTGCCTCCCGATCGCTTTCGGGCCTGACCCTGATGGTCATCAGCGCAGCCAACATGATCCTTCTTCCCTACATTTCCAGAATATGGAGCCAGGGCAGAAGAAAGGAGATACTCTCCAGGGTATGGAGCACTATTCTGCTCGCGGAGATCCTCATTCTGCCGTTTGTTATCCTGTATGTGTTATTCCCCCGGCAGGTAATCGATTTTGTCTACAGCGGGAAGTATTCGGGTAACTGGAACATTCTCCTGGTTCTGGGCGCTCTCGCAGTTGTCAGGCCCCTCGGCAGTTTCTTCGCCACAACGGCATCCGCCATCGGGAAACCCCAGTACGCTCTATACAGCGTTATCGTATCAGCTGTGGTTAATGTCGGTCTGAACATTTATCTCATACCCAGATACGGAGGCTTCGGTGCTGCTATTGCCACAACCGCTGCGGTAATACTGGGTGCTGCATGGGTGGTCCTTGCTACAACCCGTCACATTCGAAGCAACGCATAATAGCACAAACCGGTAGCAGTATACTAAGCCTTCATCGATATCAGATTGGGATCAGTATCCGTTCCATATCAGCCATGATCCAAAGAATGGATTCGCAAGTCTGTAAGCTCCTTTGTGGCGATAGATGATTTTCAGTCTAACGAGTCGTTTGAGAGCGGCCTGAACCGATGAAGTGGTTCGGATCCCCGTTTTCTCCAGAAATTCTGATGAAAGGGCTTTTATAGAGTCCGTTTCTGCAAGCACAATAAGACACCTGAGCTGATGTCCGGTAAGCTGGGTGAGTGTGGCTTCGTAAGCTTTTCTCTCACGAGCAAATATCATGTTCAGCCCGGGAGCCAGATGTTCGTTCGTTATAGTATCACCAGACGATGTTGCGTCCCAGATACACGCACAGAGTTCCTGTACATCACCAGGGATGTTACTCGCCATCCGGATGACTGCGTCAACAGTTCCGGCTGAAATGTCCCTTCTGCCTGATGCAAATTTCCTTATGAGAAAAGGCACGAAAGTCTTGCCATCTATAGGTCCCACCTCCAGCGAAGCTGCTGATTTGAAGAAGGGACTTCCAGGATCAGTGAAAATACCATTCATTTGATTCCTGACGCTGCCTGCAAAGATGTAGGTGATGTTTTGATGGAACTGAATTCTACTTCTCAGTAATGCAATTACTCTGGCCGATTCACGGATATTTAGAACATCCTGAAACTCGTCGAAGGCAACGACAAGCTTCTTTTTCCTGCCGAGTTCTGCAACGAGATCAAGAATTCCTTCGATTGTGTCCGGTTTCATTCCTACTCTCGAATCGAAGGATACAGTTGGAAATCCTGTGACCGGATCTATGGACAGCGATGGTCTGAGATGAGAAAGAGTATTAAGAAGCTTCCTCTGAAATCCAGCCCTGTGCTCCGATCTGATTATGGATGTGATCATCCGCCTGCACAGATCATCGATGCTTTTCACTTCGAGCAGATCGATATAAAGGAGTCTGTGACCAGAAAGCCTTCTAAGAGTTTCGTGTAAAAGTGATGTTTTGCCCGTTCGTCTCTCCCCCTGCAGGAATACATTCTGCCCTGCATCGACAAAATTCATGAGCTGGTGCTGCAGTGAGGGTCTTGAGCAGAAGTCCCTGTCGCTCACTACTTGACCATACCTGAAAGGATTCATTCCGACGCCTCCTTATTACGTAGATTAACATAACGTAGTTTAACGTTACGTCAAGTTACGTAACACATCAGATCGAGAATAAGATATCCGGGGATTGATATCAGGTTTACTTCTTAATATCTGAAGGCGAATCTAACTATTCGATCACGACGAATTGCCGCGTTGCCGTGAGCCCCTCCGAAGTCATCCGGACCATGTACATTCCACTTGCCAGGCCGTCCAGAATTACCTCATGTAATCCAGGTTCGTATTCACCGCTAACCGAGCGAACCACTCGCCCGGTCAGGTCGTATACCGTCAGTTCCGCCCATGAGTTCACGGGAAGTGCAAAGACCAGTGAGGCATGACCAAGCGCGGGATTGGGCTGCGCACCGTACAGAGCGAATTGAGTGACCTCTCCGCCAGACCCCTCTTGAGTACCCGTGAACGGCTGCCAGCCCACAGTCACTTCTTGAAGCGTTGGTGTTAAAAGCGGGTCGGTTGTATTCAGTATAGCTCTGTACTGAAAATAGTTGTCTTCATCGGCCAGGATACCTTCCAGAGTACAGGGGTCTGCGAGTGTATCCGACCATGCTCCCATATCCGATGAACTGGTGGATGCTCTTACCTGAAACGCCACACTTGTTCCGGCTGGCTCGGTGCAGTCCCACAACAGAGTCTGCCAGTCGGGACTCTCCTGCACATCAAGGACACTGGACTCCAGCGAACCGCCTGCGAGATATTCGGTCAGATCCCACCAGATAACTTTGTTGTCATTCTCGGGACCGCCAAGTACATCTCCCCAGCCATCTCCATTGACATCAGTAGAATAGAGGAGTTTCTCTATATCGTAGTCGCCACTTATTACATGCTTCGTCCAGCTAGTACCAGCACCATCGACATTCTCCCACCAGGCAACCACGGAATCCGCCCAGTAAGCGCCCATAACATCGATATATCCATTTCTGTTAAGGTCTGAAGCATATACGGTGAGTGGAAACCCGCCGGGATTAATATCAATTATGTGTTTCGTCCAGCTTGTACCGGAACCGTCCGTGTTTTCCCACCAGACGACTTCATGTTCAATTGAAGAAACGCTAACCACATCCATGTAACCATCATCGTTTATGTCTGCCGAATGCATATCACGCACACCGCTGGTGTTTACCATATGTTTCGTCCAGCTTGTACCAGAACCATCGTTTTCCCACCAGGCAATATCGCCTCCCTGAATACTCATGCCCAGCACATCCATATAACCGTCTCCGTTGATATCTTCAGCATATGCGAACTCGGGATCATCGAAAGTATCTATTGTATGTTCCGTCCAGCTGGTACCTGTACTGTCCGAACTTTCCCACCAAGTGATAACATCAAGGTGAAAGGACGTTCCGAGTACATCCATGTAACCGTCTCCGTTTAGGTCCGCTGCATAAGCTGACATAGGTTGAGCATATTCTGCATCGACTATATGTTCTGTCCAGGTTGTTCCTGTACCATCGTTTTCCCACCAGGTAACCTGCCAAAGGCCCTGGACAGCCCCAAGAACATCTATGTGGTCATCGTTATTAACATCCGCTGCATGAACTGTCAAAACGCTATAGACATCTTCTGTTACGAGATGTTCAGCCCAATTAGTACCTGAACCGTCTACGTTTTCCCACCACGTAATGTTATGACCATACTTTTCCGTTCCCAGGATATCCACATGACCGTCTTCGTTTAGATCCGCAGAATAGATCGAAACTGGTTCAGAGAAGCTCCCATCTATGGTATGTTCAAGTGGCGTTGGTGCCATTGTTTTCTGGAGAACGATATTCGAAGGGTAATTGAAGTATTCAATATCCGTATCCGCGAAATACTCACTGCTCCAGTCGATAACCGGGCCCCAGATTCCATCTCCGCCGGACCAGTCGGTCTGGGTTGAGGTGCCGGCGTAAGCTTGAAAGGGTGACAGTATTGTAAAGGAAATTACGAAGATAAACATTCT
>QNDS01000117.1 GCA_003644925.1 Candidatus Fermentibacterota bacterium | reverse complement strand
ATTATCTTCATGGTGAATGGGGCGCAGGCCATCAGGTGTATTCACATAAACATTAAGATATATCGATGCGTTTGGCTGATTTTGTCTAAGCAAAGAATTTGGCAGACCAACTTTACTTTCGATGAGGAGCGCGACAACAGGTTTTGATGCTGGAAACTCAAAGTCCTCCATACGCCATTTCATTATCTCTGCTTGTGTAAACTGGTTACGGTAGCCGCGAATATGGCTGGTCGTGACGTCAGGCATTATTATATTCGGATATGCAACGAAGCACTTTCCCACATAGCGTTCATATATCTCACCCAGGGCTAAGAGGTCAAATGTCGTCTCAAATGACTCCGCCGCCTCGATCAATTCATCAAATACACTCGAGTGCAGTGCCAATGCAAACGAGCCACAGGTATCAACAGTTCGCGGCAGGTAATGGCCGGTCTGGATTGCTGCCTCGATGTCGACACTTTCCCAGTGATATTGTGAGGCGCCTAGTTGAAGCACCTTCCAGTCATCTGGCAAGTGGCTGATCAAGCTATCAAAACGATTGTTAAAATCTCTGCTGAAGATGATGTCATCCTCAAGAATCAGAATTCTATCAAGTCGATTTTTTCGGGCTTCTTTGAGTAAACGCAGATACGTAAATATATAGCCCATAGCGCCTGGCGTCTCTATAAAGCCACAGCCCCTTTGCCGTTCTAAGTCATTGTGCTCAGAATATCTTTTAAGGCTTCCAGGTCGACGAGCCTGGTATTTCTTGAACTTTCTGAGTGCATCACCACGGTAACCGTATGTTGCCGAAAAAAAAGAAAAAGATATACCCTGTTTCTTCAGCAGATGACGAATCCTCACTCGTCGTTCCCGATCAAAATTCAGGTTAACCACATAAACGTGATCAAAATAACGATTTACCGAGTGTTTTTGATTATGCATTTCAGAGGCTCCCTTGCTGTTTGACAACTAAGTCCCGTTGGAGGGCCAAGGGTATTTCATGTCTTCCACCTCTTAATTAAAAAGAATTTATCTTCGTAGTAAGATTTGGTTTTGGCAATTGTTTCATGGCAACGTTTAATGACATGTTTTACCTCATTTTCATGCCACTCAATCTTCTGATTATTATTTTGATGATTATCTTTTTGGAATTCAATTTCTTCATTAAGAGATTTGGTGGTTAATTTTAAATTCAATATTTGTTGTTCAAGCTCTTCAAGATTTTCAGATAACTTGGAATTTTGTGAAATCAAAGAGGCCACTCTATCGTAATTTGAATTTTCTTTAATTTTATCAACAAGGTATCGCTGCCTTACCTTAAATGAACTAGAATTTAAATCCAAATTTTCATCGTTCCATTGCGGGAAAGTATATTCCACTTCATTCATGTGTCTGGCGCGCCATAAAGCTTTCAAATTGTTATCTTTTCGTGTTTTGAACGTATGGGTTATGTTCTCTCCCGTCATCTCAAACGAATATAGTACTGGCGTTTCTACCTGAGCATAAAAATCTGGAATAAATTTAGAGTTGGATAACATTTCATGAGAGTTTGCATCCTCATCCAGAATCTGCCCTTTTTGATGTAACCAAAGCCTTTCTAAAAACTCCATATCCATAGAGTGTTTTTCTTCCCAAAAAAGACCAATTTCATCAAAAACTGACCGTTTGTAAACTGTAGTCATGAACCCCAATATGTTTCTGCAGCAATACTCATAGTCACCATGCTTATTGAGATGTTTTCGTCTTTGGGAGGCTAAAGAAACAATCTCACTTTCACTACTATTTTTAATTTCCTCCGGTGTAATATGAGCCCGTAATATTCTCCCGATTGTTACAGAAACCCCTTTTGTATAAAAAGGGATTAACTGATGATTTAACCGGTCTGCCAATGAATAATCATCCGTATCATTGATAGCAATGAATTGTCCTTTGGAATGTCTCAAGGCATCATTTCTAACAAAATAACAGCCTCTGTTTTTTTCGTTTTCAATGAGCTTGATTTTTTTATTTTCAGCGAAGTTCTTTTCTATGACTTCAACTGTTCTGTCCGTGCTTCCATCATCCGCAATAATTATTTCAACATTGGGATAATTTTGATTCAAAATACTCTCAATACTTGGAACAATGGTCTTTTCCGCGTTATAGCACGGCATGATGACGCTGACCAAATCATAATCATGTTTTAAATCATAAAAACGTAAATCCCATTTCAACTTCTGAGAAAGTTTTGTTTGATCCCTGGCTGACCTGATGTCACTTTCTGTCACATCTGCAATAACAAGGTTTGGCTGAATGACAACGCAGCTATCCTGACTCTTCTGCATTATCTTTCGCAGCGGTCCAGAATCAAAAGAACAATTCATTTTTTCAATTTCATTGATAAGCTCTGAGAAAATACTTTGATCAATCCCAACTGCAAATGAACCATCCGTGTAGAGTGGGTGATAATAGTCTTGACTGGAATCGTATGCTTTTATAGCAGCATCCGGATACTTTATAGCACTTGGAAAATCCCACAAATGTTGTGTTGCTCCCAAGTATAGTAATTTCCAATCTTGTGGAACCTTCTGAATAGCTTTATCAATTAAATCGTTAAAATCCTTATGAAAAATAACATCATCGTCAAAACAAAGGATCCTACGGAAGTTTTTATTCTGTGCTTCCTCTAAAATTTTCTTATAGGTACGCAAGTAAGCCCATGCTCCAGCCGAATCAATCATTTTCCTCCTATAAGCCAGTTCCAGGGAATGTGCACCTTCACCGCCTAAGGGCATATCGACATACGCTTGGTAATCGTTCTGAACCTCTTGTTCAGAACCATCAACTGCATCCACAACCGTAAATTCAATCCCAAGGTCAAAAAATTTCTTTGAGACCTTAACTAGCCTGTCAGCTCTTCTTTTGAGGCTTATTATATAAATCTCATCAAAGTATTTATTCAAAAAATGCTTCATTGATAATTTTCTCCTGAGCGCCCTATATCATCAGCAGGGATCAGATTGACATGGTCATTACCTTGTTTGAGGCGGCTTGCCCCATTGCCTTTATTCACTGATCTCAATAGTAAAGGCCAGACGACATTCATGCACTCCAAAAATCCCGGTAAGCTCGTGTAAGCGACCCAAGCAAGCGGAATTCTCCTTTCATAAACAGTTGTAAAAACTTGGCAAGGTAGCGCGCAGGCGCCATTACCCACAACTGCCGGGGGTAATACAATTGCGTGTAATTTAACGCACTCAAGGTGGAGTAGTATTCCGCCTTTGCCGTTCGCCGGCGATTGCTCGCCCCAGTACTGACACCACCCGCATGACGGATCAGCGCATCCTTGCACCAGGCCATTCCTAAGCCCGGCTTCAGCCGTTGAGCCAGATCCAACTCCTCATAATAAAGAAAAAAAACTTCATTCAGCCATTGTTGATGATCTATCGTCGATTTGCCCGATATTTGAGGTGCTGAACGCAAGCCAGTTCGTAATGTTTCCACCGGAAAAAATAAAGAAGCGCCAGCGATATAGTCAAAACCCGCGGATTTAAGCTGATGGATTTGTGAAAGGGATTTGCCCCGTCCATGCTGGCGAAAAGAACTGATCCAGGAGTTATAAAAACATCCGCCACCACATTGGATGGTCTCTCCATCCGACTCAAGCAGTGTTGCGCCCCAAATGCCCACGTCTACATGCTGCAGTGCACATTTGATCAATGCAGTAAGCGTGTCTTCATATACTAAGCAATCACTATTTAATACCCACACATAGTCGGGGTTAAAATGATTGAAAATTGCCGTTAAGTTGCGGTTATGCCCCGCAGAGAAACCCATGTTTTCAGCATTCTTCTGTACGTGCACATTTGGAAGTTCTACCAGTGTTTTTTGCAGATGATGTCGATCACTCTCAGCAGAAGCATTATCGGCAACAAAAACTTCTAAAAGTTGCGCCCCGCCCTCTGCTTGATCAAAGCTCAGTAAACTTTGCACACAAGCTATGGTGCTTTGAGCACTGTTGTAGTTAAGAATGCTGACTGCAACCTGGGGCATCAGTCAGATTTACTCGGCAGCAGCAACATGCGCATGACCATTACAATATTTAGCACCAAATGACTACGCCACAAACCACATTGACGTAATGTCTTTAATCGCTGCCGGCGTGTTGCGGTCACAAGTCCGCAATAAAGGTCTAGCGCAGTAAAAGCCTCAGATCCTTTATCAAATCGGTCAATCTTTGTATCCCGGAATGCCGTGGCTTGCTCTACTGACTTCACAAAATCCTTATCACCACGATGCCAACCGGCAACCCAGTTGGTAAAGGGGTTCAACGCATACCAAAAGGATTTGGCGCCAATAGCATTTTCACCATGTTGACGGTATTTCAGCAACTTATCCGGGACAAAGGCCAGGCGACCAAAATAGCCTGCACACAAAGCCAGCCACCAGTCATGCATAACGGCCTGGCCAGAGATAGGCAAGGCAATTTCAAGCAAGGCACGGTTGCAGGCCATCGCGCATCCAGTTACTTCATTACGGGAAATCAGGCGTTGTGGCTTATGTTCATCAGAAGGCTGTAGTTGCATCAAACGAATGAAAGATCCGGCAATTGTCTCAAGGGATTCATTCACTACTTCTAAATCATGATGAATCAGGCAGGGATGAGTCTCCGTTCCCTCAAGATGCCTCAAATGTTCCAGCATTACTGTTAGCTTGTCTGCATCCCAGACATCATCCTGATCGCAGAAAAACACGTATTCCGCCCCTTGTTCAAATACATTGGCAAGTAAGGTAGAAAAATTAACAAGGGCAGAAGGTGAACTGTCCCCGGCATGCACCAACACTTGAATACGTTCATCATTTTGCGAGTAGTCATTGATGATTCTAACTGTATCATCTGACGAACCATCATCATGAATTAGCAGCGTCCATTGGGTTTCAGTTTGAGCGATCAGACTATCGATCTGCTCCTCCAGGAAATCTGCACCATTAAAGGTTGCGAGCACTATGTAAGTGGGAGAATTCAAATTAATTCAATTAGACAGAAGACATTGACAGCAAACTAGCAGCAAAGTCCGTTCCAGTCTAGCAAGAGTGGTCAACTAATCCGCAAAGCCGTTTTGCAAGCCGATTTCCAGTTTCAAAAGCAGATCGTTTTTCCCAAATGTAGTTGCTTTCTGCATCAACCAGTTTTTTCTGTTGGTCAAGTGCCCCCCTGTCTGAAGCAAGCGAAAGAAGGCGGTCCCGCCACTTCTCCGGATCAGAGCAAAGTGTTTGGTTTTCTATTGCATTACTATCAAGGTAAGGTTGGATAGCTGAGGCCACCGGTACCAGGCCCATGGCACGGTACTCCAGGATTTTCAGGTCTGACTTAAACTGGTTGAATGAATTACCAGTCAGCGGCGCTATACCAACATCGAAAAGAGACGCATGACTGCGAAGCCACGGTACAAAACGAGGGTAGATGGAATCTATACCGGGAGCCAGTCGCCGAATCCAGGGTCTCGGAGAAAAGTTTGGTGCAATGCCAATAACGGTCAAGCGAATCGGAACTGCCTTTTCCAGCTGATCAAGAACAGGCATAACCATCTCCAGGTCTCTGCCGTGGGTGAAACTCCCTGCATACAACAACTCAAGGCAGTCATTGTCCTCACGCTCAGGCAGAGTCCTGAAATCCCGGTATGAACGCCAGAGACGTGGGTCAAGAGAGTTAGGAACCAGTATCGACGGGCCAAAGCGGGACTCCAGAGAATCTTGTAGTGGAGTTGTGGAACACCAAATCTCGTCTGCTGATTCCAGAACCAGGTTCAGTGCATCTATTTTCGATTGATATTCTGTAAATTGAGGGTGGGATTCGTCCATGGAGTGAAATGCATCATCTACATCAATAACTACGCGGGTCCCCTGCCTGGCAGACCGCTCAAGAAACTCCTCAGCATACTTCAGACTGTCGAAGGCTGTACGCGACACTATTACCACATCAAGGTCACGTAGGTTTTCCCGCTGATTCAAGTGTTTTAGGTCAACAGTCAGCCCGTCGAGTTCAAAAGTTAATGGCTGGACTAAGCGGATGTAGGCAGACGATGTCATGGATGCCCCATAACCCTGCGGAATTAAGCCAACCCGTAAGCTCTTTACATCGCCAAGCAATGCTACAGAAGGCTTGCAGTGTACTGTCCGAATAGCTTCACTTCTTTTAGCTAGCGCAAACTCCTCAACGCGGCAGAGAATGTCGTCAGCCCGGATATCAAAAGTGTGGTTTTCATTCACCCAATTACCTAACGCAATTCGATCAACTCTCCCGGAAAGTGCCATAGATTTTTCGAGTACGCTTGAAAAATCTGTCCCTGCCCGGAAAGTACATACCGCATCACCAAAAACATGATGAATCCCGGGCACATGGTCAGAAACAATGACACTACCCGCAGCTGTAACATCGAAAATGCGGCTGGATAGGTAGCCAAAGTCTTTCATAGAGGGTAAGTGATCATTCAACACGACTGAAGCAGCAGCATATTCCTCATTAAGACGCTCATTAGGTATGTAGTCACCTTTGAACATGGATTTCGGTACTTTATCTTTCCAGTTTGTACCGTAAATGTGAACGTTTACGCCAGCTTCAACAACATGCCTCACAATCGACCAATCTGGATTGCGCGAATTCCCGACAAAAAGAACTCTGCCGTTCTGCTCACTTACATCCGGCTGTGGAAAGAAACGTGTTTGATCAGTACATGGTAAAAGTGAAAATACATTTGATTTGCCAGCCCAATACAACATCTGCGGCCAGGTCAAAGAGGCACAAAACAAAAGGTCACAGTCATCTATCTGCTGCCAGGTCAGGAGGTCCGGATGACTGATACTCCATATCACCTTGATGGTCCCAACCATAAACTCATGCTCGGAGGGTCCGCGTAAGGAAATTGTTATATCAGGTGGCGCACCTTCAACATGCTCCTGATCATCATATAGGCGTGGTTTGTGACCACGTCGCTTCAATGCCTGAGCAAGGTCTGTAGCATATTGGTAATCGCCACATTCGTTGCTCATCTCTTTTGGTGTGGCGGTCATTATTGCCACATCCAATTGTAGTTTGGCAAACGCACTTCGCATCGTCATTGGAGGTGTGTTTGCCTGATGATTCTTATGGCGTTCCTGAATGAGTTTTTTATAAACCTCGGGTTCAAGCACAGAAATCTGATCAGCCCGTTCGTTAAAAGAATATGAAACCCCAACAAATGCGAAGTACTCAACATTTCTTTTAACTGCGACGAGCAGGAGAAAATCCCAATCATTCATTCTTCGTATGGACTCATCAAAACGGAAATCGCCAATAACGGACCTCCTGAACAACAAAGCATTCAAATCCACATAGTTGATTTTAAGGCATTCAGAATAATCGAATACATCCCCCCGGTAGCCCACGATTCGGCCGTTTTGTTGCAGTCTTAGGCCACAGTATGCGATTTCAATATTATTTATTTCAATGGCCGCCAGCAGCAGGGCCAGAAACTCGCTGTCCCATAAATTGTCACTGTCCAGGAAGGCGACCCGCTCCCCTTGCGCAAGATCAAGTCCAGCATTACGGGCCTGACAAACACCACCATGCTCTTTTTTTATGTATTTTATTCGCACATCGTCAGAGAAATTACCGACGACCATACTTGTTTCGTCATCTGAACCATCATCTAGTATTAGCAATTCCCAGTTTTTGTGGGTTTGCTCGACAACCGAATTAATGGCTGCCGTAATCAGGCCGGCACGGTTGTACGTGGGCATAATAATACTAACTAGTCGATTCCTGACTACGTCACTGGCAGTGTAACAATCGCCTAAATCCTTTCGGGTCGTTCTTTCGAGCTCCGCATCGAAAGTATCATACTGTCTAACTGGTACCCTTTTCTTTCTCGACGGCAAGATGCTGCGACCTTCGGATGCCCCGTATGACAGATAATGCACCAGTGGGTTTACGCCGACTTTGGCCACGTCTGGATTTTGTTCCAGGTACCAGTCAGAGTTGAACAGGGGATGAGGGTCGCGACCTTCGAATGCACCGTGTGACAGGTAATGCATCAACGGGTTTTCCCCGGCATCGGCTACGTCTGGATTAAGCTCCAGATACCAGCTAGTGTTAAAGAATGGATTTGGGTCACGGCCTTCTTGCCACCCCAGTGTAAGCCAATGCGAAACCGGGTCGACACCTTCCAGTACGACGTCAGAATTGTGCTGGATGTACCAGGAAAGGTCGAACAGCCTGGTCGTAAGCAACATGTTTGCCTGCCGATGCAGGCGCCATTTTTCCCGAAGACACAAAGTCAGTGTCCACCAAAATAACTTTGGTAATAAACCAATTGCACGAAAGTATGTTGGCCATTTGGCTTCAAAAAATAACATCGGTCGAGCAAATTGTACGAAAGTACTGACCTGTAGTGTATTTAATCGGTCTAAAAGCTGGTTCCTGAGCTTTAATGTATCTCGTGTTGTTGCTTTTGAAAAAACCAACTCAGATTGCAACTTGGTAATACGAGCATCGCGCTGTAGGGCAACTTTTTCCAGGTCTGCAACCTGTGCGTCACGCTGCAAGGCCACTTTTTCCAGGTCTGCAACCTGTGCGTCACGCTGCAAGGCCACTTTTTCCAGGTCTGCAACCTGTGCGTCACGCTGCTGGGCCGCTTTTTCCAGGTCTGCAACCTGTGCGTCACGCTGCAAGGCCACTTGCTCCAGGTCTGCAACCTGTGCGTCACGCTGCAAGGCCACTTGCTCCAGGTCTGCAACCTGTGCGTCACGCTGCAAGGCCACT
>QNDS01000116.1 GCA_003644925.1 Candidatus Fermentibacterota bacterium | reverse complement strand
TTATATCAGCAGAAAAATATCTTACCTCATCTATCTGTCCAGGAAAACGGCCGTACCCCTGACCACCTATACCCGCCGGAAGATAAATAGGGTTCCTGCCCGAAACTAAACCTGTATGAACCGCCACACCATTTAAATATATAGTAGGAGTTCTATCGTTATAAACTATAGTAATATGATTAAATTCTGTACCTATATTAGCATTATACACGGCAACTGAAGGTAAATAACTGCCCGCATGTTCAAAAACGGAGATGCCATTAGTTCCCAAAGACATTCCACTATCAGAAACACCGGCGGGGCGTAAAGCATATCTTTGGCCGGACGTACCGGTTACACCTGAGTTCGCCTCAGTAGTAGCCGGACGGGTAGTAGTTGCCTTAAACCACCCACTATAAGCAAAATTGTTATTGACGGAATTAGGGGTGCCCGGAGTGTGAATTTCGTCGTCACTACCATCAAACTCAATACACTTTCCTATTCTTCCGGTGATTAAATCAGTGGAAGTCATCGACCCCTGTATAACAGTACTGTAATTCCCGTTACTGGTGGAATCTAAAATAGAATCATTCCCGTTAGAGGGATCTTGATTTAAATGATACACACCTACAAAATTATCATCCCATACATTTTGGGAGGGTGTTTTCCAGAGTTCATTGTATGAACCACCAGCATATATTATTCTATAGACGGAAGCATCTCTAGCTGTGTACCACATTTTGTACTCATTACCATCCTTCACTACAACAGTATGATTTGCAGCTACCGTATCATATGTGCCCTCCCGACCTTTAGAAAAAACATATTCTGCTGAGGACCAATTAATGCCGTCGGAAGAAGTACTATACCAGGTTGGGTCATCACTATTAAACCATGTTTTAAACACAAGCTCGTCCTCATCGTATAGAAGTATAGGTGTGCTACAATTGGCGCCCGCGTCCATAACCATCTGAAAACTTCCCCAATTAATAGCATCGGTGGAAGTACAATGTATTATGCGATAACGACTGCCGTCATACCCAGCATATAACATATGATAAGTACTACTAACCTTAACTACAGAGGCTTGCAAAGCCCGGCTAGTATCATGGGTGCCTTCAGAATTTACACTTAGTGTTAATTGATGATTAGCCCACGTTATGCCGTCCGTAGAGTCACAATAGCATGTTTGCCAGAGGCTGCCGTTGTACCCTGTGTAATACATTTTGTAAGTGCTACCATCTTTTATAACAGAAGGCCAAATAGCATAATTATTAGCGTATCCGCCGGGGCATTGCCCGTGGCTAACCACTTCGGTGCTACTACCCCAATTTATCCCGTCTGTGGAGGTCCTGTAAAAAATATCGTAATTAGAGGTGTCGTATTTAGCATACCACATCTTGTAGGTGCTACCATCTTTAATTACAGAGCAAGTCTCTTCCGGCGCTGTGCCGACCGCAGTGAAAGTTATCTCATCGGCAGTCTCCCCTACATAAACATCATTACCACTTGCGGTAGCATCATAATACAAGTAAAAGTCGGTGTCTGTGCCGCTATACACGGCAGGCAACTTGGTCCAAAGCACTGCTTTTCTTTCAATACTATCCCAGTATTCTATTTCGATAGGACATTGAACGACACCAGACGCAGTAGTGACTGCTATCTTATATTTATTGTCGCCAGACAACGAATCAAACACTATAGAAGTATCATAATTGTTCACGCCGCTGGAGTCGGTCAGATTAATCATCACAGGAAAATCTGTAAGATTATCATCTATCTTCTCATCTGGTATAGTTAATTTTAGTCTTCTGCCGAATCCATCAAGCCACGCCATGTTAACCTCCTATATTATAATACATTCCATAAGCACTGGTTCCTTCGTCTATAACACACACGCCTGAGCTTGTGGCTATAAACAAAGTGTTGTCTGTACCTGCGGTAGTTACAAAGATGTCGGTGATACGTACATCCAAAGGCAGCATCCAGCCGCCCGTTCGATACTCTACTGCTGGCGGAAAAGTAAAATTATTAACTCTGCTAACAGCCCACGCGTCAGCAGAATTACCGGACACAGAGGTGTAGTAAAAGGTGCCATCAGGAAGAGTGAAGCATTTTCGCGCGCCAGACACAGTGGTGCCACAATAACTTCCACCAAACTCTGTTCGGTACTCTGCGAACACTTCATTTGGCGTACAAAAAGACATGTAATTCCCCGCGCCATGTAGGTACAAGACTCTTTGACTACTCATATTATAGTAGGTTACATAATCTGCGAGACAACTCGTCAAATCTGAAGGTGTGCCGCTTGCGGTTGTACCACTTATACAAGTTCTGGGGATATACTTTACGCCGTCTGTGTATGAGCCTAGATATACATTGTCATCATCCGCCCATACTGTACTGAAACCATATTCAAATTCTGCGTAGGCTACTTTCTGTTCTGTAACCATGTCTATAACATCAAGCCCAAAGTCTATGGCCGCAAACACATACGTATTGTCTGACCATATCTGATTTAAGAGTCCAGGAAAACACAGGCCCCACTGATGCTCATCGTAGTCTACCCATTGGGTATTGGACTCTGTCCACACATCATAACAAGTAGCCGCAGACACCGGAGCAGGCCAAACATATTCATCACCATCCCAAGTAGGTGGTGCATAACCATCTATTAGAAATTGAAATAGTCCACCACTAATTATAGGAACGCCACTTACTGTTGGCATATTATATCTCCGGGTCTAGTTTATCATAAGCAAGCAGATTAAATTCATCGCCCGCTTCTGGTAATATTATCACATAGTGTAGTTCATTGTAGTTACTTCCTATTTCAAAATAACCTGTCTGTGAATGAGACACTGTGGTACCCATCAATTCACCAGTGGCTCTTCTATGAAGATTGACTACTCTGGCTGCAGGTGTTTCTCCCACTTTTACCGTGCCATTGAAAAGGAATATAGGCCTTGTGGCAAAGGCATCAAATGTTAGTAGGGTATTAAAATTAGAGTGATAATCAGCCTTTATCCATTCAGTAGAACAGGCAGTATTATAGTCTCTAACTTCATCTATAATACCTCCAAAATAATCGTTACCGTTGGGGTCTAATCTGGCACCAATCTTACCATCATCTACAGTAACAGCGGCCGGGGGAACTGTACTGCTTCCTACTAACTCCCCATTTATATACAGCCTAGCTCCAGAAGCATCACCAGTAAGGGCTACGTAACTCCATTCTCCTGCTAATATATAATGGCCCGAATCAGAAGATTTAATAGATTTAGCAAACGGAGTAGTGTTTTGATAGTAATATTGTCCATCAAGAGACCCCAACGATAAATGTATACCCTGTCTCTCCATATAAGTATAAGTACAAATATCCGGAGGGTCTTTTTGTTGTGTATAAATATACTGTCTAGTAGATGACACACCATCAGGAAATATTAACGCCGATATACAAAATGTGGCTTTCCTATTAATACTAGGAACATCTACATAGTCATTGCTTTCATCAAAAGACAGTGCTTTGGCTACAGCACCATCTACAATATTAGAAACATCCATTCCACTAGGTGACCCATGACGTGCCACCGACACACTATCTAAAGAACTACTGGCCGCCACACCATCTTGTGTTAAATGCCAAACTGACTCGTATGAATTACTCCAAACATTTGTCGCAGCCGTACTTCCTGTGTCCCCCACGTTACTATTATCAACTTGATTCTTGTCATAATACAGGTAGAAATCTGTGTCTCTATCAGCATAAATAACAGGTGCTTTGGTCCATAACCAGGCCTGTTCATTTTCAGCATCCCATTTTTCTATTTCTACTGGACATTGAGTAGTGCCATCTTCAGTTGTGACTGCTATTTTTTTCTCGTTAGGTATAGACAATGGTGGAGGAGTAAAATCACTATCCCAACGCGCTATTCCTTTGGATATCTCTAACTGTTCTAAGTATCCCTCAAAGTAATATCCATCATAATTAGGATAATATCTCCCCAAATGTAAACCATAATTATTAACATTATCCATATTACCTGTCCGACCAGTATCAGTAGTTACTAATTTACCATTTCTGAAAGCGTACACAACACCACTCTTACGGGTCCAAGCATAATGGGTCCACACACCATGAATTACATCTACAGCCCCAGAATACGATCCTCCAGCCAAAGCAGCACATTGAATATGAAAACTATCCGTATCATGGTAATAAATTATACACCAACCTAAAACATCGGCACTATGTTGTACTGATAAAGGAGATGAGTAGTGGGCATGATCAGTTACATTAGCCCAAAAAGATATAGTAAAGTCACCAGTTCCAAAACTCCAGTCCGCGCTGTAAGGAACAAGTATGGTATCATTGACCCCTTCAAAAAAATAATTTCTATTCTCCCCAGTTGAGGGGTATATACTCATGATGTTATAAAAACCTATAACATTATCTCGGCCCGAACGATCCCCTTCAAAATGAAGGAGGAGTTTAGTGTACCCATCAGCCTCGTAAGGCACGGTCTGTGGAGTAAAATTAGACGTCCAACGAACTACACCCTTTGACACTCTAATCTCTGTTATATACCCTGAAAACTCATTAGCCACTGTATCCACCCTACATCCTATTCTTGCGCCAGTGGATGGTTGGATATTCGAAGTGTTAGTTTGAGAAGAACCTAATTGATTGCCATCTACAAAAACCCTAAGTGAGCTCCCAGAACGCATTACTGCTACATGGTGCCAAGCGTTTAGATCAGGGCTAAACCCAGTAAACATATTGTCTGTGTTGGCTACCCAAACATTGATTCCAACCTTTACTCCTGCTTGATTTGCTACATAAATCTCTACGCCAGTAGTATAATTGGTACTAAACACAACTTGATAATCATCATCAGATGTTCTATAAAACCACAAATCAATAGCAAAATCTTCGGCGCCAAAATCCCAATCTGGACTGTCTGACATTTGCAGATAATCAGCGGTGCCGTCAAACTTCATACTACCTAACATACCACTAGCTGTAGTACTTTTATGTAGTTCTGGAGAACCGTAAGTAGTCATTACGTGGCCACTGTCAGAGTAATCCCCAACTGGTGGAAGAACCAATTTTGTATAACTATCTATAGTACCAGAGTTAGTGGTTGATAACTCATTAAACACATCAGTAACATCTTGATTGGTTATTCCAGTCCCTGAAACCAGGGTTACTAACATTGGAAAGTCATGTAGAGTACTGTACACTTTAGAAGAATCCACAGTGAGTTTTATTCTTTTGGCCCAATCACCGAGCCAGTTTGTTACTTGTGATTCATCTTCATATACTATTAATTGGTCCCAGTTGGAGTGGTAAGTTGTTCGCATCCAACTATCAGATCTTCTTACATCTGATACTCTTACCTCATCTATTATTGCGTCAGCATAGGCTGGGCTCACGCTCCAACCACGTTTTCCTATAAACAGCCGGTCTTCACTGTCAGTTCCATGTAGATTAGTATACGTAGTAGCAGCAGAGCTACCCTCACTACCATCCCCCCTATTCATGGTAACAGTGGATAATGAACTCCAAGTGGCCCACACAAATTGCCATGAATTGTACGAAGTAGAAATATTAGGAGGAGAAGTCCAGCTAGACCCATCAGACACATTAGAATCTGAAGGGTGTAGTTGCCAATTACCATATGAATTACCGTCATAAGTTACAATATAACCATTCACTCTATTATAAACAGAGCAATACACAGTTAATCCGGTGACACTCTCGAAACGTGGTTCTTTGGGGCCTTGGATATAATTAGCGGCCCCATCAAAGCTTAAGGCTTTGCCATTTACTCCGTCAACTAAATTGGCTGACGACATAGAACCATAAGGAGTTCCGTGACCACCATATTTAGTAGAGTCTAATATACAATCTGCTCCTCCAGATGGGTCTTGTGACATGTGCCACACGCCTACAAAATTATCATCCCATACATGACTGGCAGTGCTTTCCCAATCTCCATAGCCAGAATTAGAATATAATATTCTGTTCGTTGTAACGTTGTTTCCAGAATACCAAAGCTCATATAAGTTAGTATTAGCATCCTTAACAACCATTGGGGAATAAACACTAATAGTGTCATACGTACCTTCTAAATCATAGTCTACTGCCATTACAAAATCTGACCAAGTCACACCGTCAGAAGAGGTACAATAAATAATACGCTCGTTTGTGTCATCAAACCCAGTGTACCACATCTCATAAAGAGAATCATTTTTTATAACAGTAGGTGAGGCGGTTGATTCAGTATCGTAAGTTCCCTCTGAAGACAAACTTACTACTGATTGGAAATTGGCCCAAGACACACCACTAACTGACGTACAATAGTGTACTTCTGCATCACCACTATTTACTTGGGAATACCACATCTTATATACTGAACCGTCCTTAATAACTGACGGAGACAAAGAAAGACCAACATAGGCACCGGTACTTCTTATTGAGTCTATTTCAGAATTAGAAAGAATCTTATTAAACGCAACTAATCCATCTATCTTACCTGACCAATATATACTGGTGTCGTTCCATTTACCAACAGTAAAATTATGGGTGCGTGCGTTTATATCAGAACCAGGAGTTGTGTTGTAAGTAGACACTATCTCATTGGACGCTCTGTATACCCTCACATATAAAGACCTCGGACTGGTTCCATGTATAATTACTGACACATGATACCATTCGTTGTTACTTAAATATATTCCAGTAGAATAATCAGTGTTGGAACTTCCGAAACCCCAACCCACCATAACCTGGCCGTTATTAACAGATAAATGACAACAGTTGTCGCCCCAATTATAATTACTCTTACACCAAATAGGTTTCCATGCCCCGGAAGCCGATGGTTTGACCCAACAACATATAGAAAGTTCTTTAAGGGTATCGCCTGATTTAAGAGGAAATCCAGAGGTCAAACTGGCGTCTGTTATTGTTAAAGATTGAGATCCGCTGAACACAGCACAACCACCACCCTCTTTGTAGTCAGAGGTATCAGAAGAAACAGTGCCAGATAGATCATTAGTACTCACGGTGTCAGTATTAAGTTCACCAGACTCAAATCGCCATAGTGCCTTCAGGTTAGCGTCAGTAAGCGTCACATTGGTACTCTGAAAACCACTCCAAGTTGTCCCATCCGGGGAGGTACACCTCACAGCAGTAGCAGCAGAAGCTGTCTGTCTATTATACCACATAATATAGGTATCTTCGTCCTTTATAACTGATGGTGAAGTGCATCCAATAGTATCAGAGGTACCCTCAGAATCATAATCTACCACAAGCTGAAAATCGGACCACGTAGTGCCATCAAGCGAACTACAGTACAATATTCTATTGTTAAGTCCATCAAACCCAGTGTACCACATCTTATAAACACCAGCTTCTTTTATAACAGTACCGTCATAAACAGAGCCTGTATCGTAAGTCCCTTCACTTGCTGGGGACACAGAAGAAACATATGTGGGGGCGTCGTCAGTGGCCCCCGCCAAGACATTTCCACTTGCAGTAGCATCATAATAAAAATAAAGTTCAGTATCAACATTGCTGTATACTGCAGGCACCTTGGTCCAGAGAGTGGCTTTTTCGCCTACACCGTCCCAATACTCTATCTCTATGGGACATTGAGTTCCACTGACCACGGTGGTGATGGCTATCTTTTTTCTATCGACGGTAGAAAGTTCCTCGAACACAGGAGTAGCATCAAACCCAGTAAGCCCTGAAGAATTAGACAGGTTAATCATTACAGGAAAATCTGTAAGAGTACTATCTATCTTATCATTAGGTATAGTAAGTTTTAATCTGTTACTAAATCCGTCTAAATATGGCATATGCTATCTCCTTAAACCTCCGTTGTATATAAAGTTCCATCGTCAGAAACATTAAGTTTCCATTGTACAGTCCCAGAAGAGGTTAATACTATATCCTCATATACTATTCCAGAAGCTGTAGACTTTAAATATTTTCCATCGTCATAAACAGGTGGTGTATCAGAAAGACCAGAGAAAGTAGTCGGAGCATCATCACCATCGGTCCCGGCAACACCGTCCGCACCTTTTATATTTCCGGCAGGGTCTCCCCAAGTAGTACTAGTAGTAATATATTCATACAATTCAAATGATGCGAACTGACACCTATAATCAGCATCATGAGTACTGCGAGACACAAACCTCCAGTACCTATAAGCAGTGCCAGGGGGTGTAATATCGAAATACTGATTAGTACTGCTGGAAGGTGACGCAGTGGTTCCAGAATGAACACCAACCCAATCTATTTCATTATTTGAGGCCTCTATATCGAAATCCTTAATGCACCTTTGAGGGTAAGTAGTTCTAGGTCTAAACATTACTCTACTTACCCGTATGGGCATCTCTAAATCTATACTTACCCAACCACTAGTCTTATTGTTTATTGACGCCGCTGAGACGGGGCTTCCATCCGATAAATTAGATAGCGGCCCGAAATCAAACGAATTGGAGACATGAGTCATACTGACCGTGTTATATCTTGAACTCGCAGTGGTACCAATATAATGTTTCTTGTATACACTATAGTCCGTAAAATCCAAATGCAGATCATCAGCCCTTCCGCCGGAGGGAATACCTGAATAAGAAGTCCAAGTAATACCATCTTGCCCATCCGTCCCATCCTCACCATCTAACACTTGACTGCCACTTACTGTAGCACCGGCAGGAAAATCTATTACCCCCGCACCATCACCAGTTATAACAGTCACCCCACCATCTTTTATAGTAAGAGGA